>JAEUWE010000060.1 GCA_016791465.1 Pseudobdellovibrionaceae bacterium | reverse complement strand
GACGGTTTTATCTTTGGTCGCTTTGGCTGTTTCGATCCTCCAAGCGGATCCTTGGACTGTGCCAGGACTTGCACTCTGGGCTTATTTCTTCGCTTCGCTAAAGTCTGGTCGGCCTAGGCACTAATTCCGCCGAATATCATCCGCGCGATCCGAGCCTATTTCTTCGACAATGGCCTGCCACGTTGAAATGACAAAGCCCGGGTTACCGGGATCGCGCCCAACCATCAGCCGCGTAATGACAAACGCAATCGTGACACTCACGATCAAGAGCAGCACGTACTCCACCACCACTTGCCCTCGTTCGCGGGGCCGGTTAGCGTTGAGTGATGACCGATCATTCAAACAGCGATGAGAAGAATCCACAGAAACTATCATCTCCCGAAACGGAGCGTTCGTCGAGTGTCGATTCGCGCCAGCTCCGCAATAGGAAGCTGCTGATTCCATTTGTCGGCCTCTTCCTCATCGTGATGGCTGGACTTTATCTTCTCAATCGTGCACCGAACCGCCTGCCGCACGCCTCAAGCGAACCTGATCCCATGGCTGATTCCCGCCCAGCCGGTGTGGACTTCACTCTCACCGACAAACTCCAGGCAAGCAGCGAAAGTGAGTTTAAACTGAGCCGACAGCACGGCGATGTTGTTTTAATTACGTTTTGGTCGACGGAGTGCCCGACATGCTTAATGGAACTTCCGGCGTTCAACGAGCTACGGAACCGCTATAAGTCCGATGGCCTTGAGGTCGTTGCAATCAACCTCGACACAACACCAGAGGGCAAGTCTCAAGCGCAAGAGCTCTGGAAGAAGGGCGACTATAAGTTTGGATCGTTCTTTGATAGCAGCCGCGAAGTTGCAAAACTCCTCAATGTCGAAACACTGCCAAGCAGTTTCGTCATCGATCGCAAAGGGCGAATGGCCTTCACCAGCTATGGAGCCAACGATTGGCGCGCACCAGAAACAGCACGCCTCATAGAAGATCTGCTGCTTGAAGAAAAACCTTAAACAGCCGCGATCGACCCGATCATCTCGATCACTTGCTCAACCTTGCGTTCAAGACTTGAGTTGATCTCGTCGACCTGAATCGCAACGACGATGTCATTTCCCAAGCGCGCTGTCGGCAAGCGCTCCTCAGCCCAGGTCAATCCTTGCGAAGCAAAACAGAGATCGAAGATTTCTTCAGATGGATAAATCATCACAAAGACATTCGGGCCCTTTGATCCCATCCACCGCGCTTCGGCTCCGCGCGTGCGAAGCTCAAAGTAAAATTTGAGAGCCATCGCCTCTTGTGTTTGCGAAAAATAAAGCCGAAGTGGACCATCAAAAATGGCGCCGTTGAAGGCCGGAGAATAAAACGAACTCTGCGTGATATAGGGACGATCACTCATCGATTTTGCTGAAAGCGTCGTCGTCGTCGTCGTCTCTGGATCTACCTGCGCCATCCGTGCCGCGGTTTCAGTCATGAATTCTCCTCAAGCTTTAAAATACGACACCCCCTCCAGCATCCTGCCGCGAGGGGATGTCATTTCTCAGCCTAGGCAGCCTTGACGAGTTCGCGCAAACTTTTTTTAAGACCTTTTAAGATTTTGGCCTAATTTTAACCGTGCGAATTCAAAGCAAGTAAAAACAGATACTTAGACATTTATATATTGAAAAATCATGCCGCTTTTAGAGACAGACTAGCGAGATCGAGAGAAGGCACGCACACCAGAAATGTAAACCGACTGAACGGCTGCCATCGAGCGCCGCGGCCCCACAGCGTAGAACAAGTCCCGCAGTCCGCATCCCGGAGCGAGCTGGATGAAGTCCGCCCGGCGTCCAGGCGCCAACGCTCCGCGCTCGTCGCCAAGCCCAATCGCACAAGCCGCATTGTAAGTATACGCCGCAAGCACTTCTGCGAGCGTCATTTGCATCGAAGCACGCGCAAGGCAACCGACAAAAGCGAGATCCAGCCCCGGGCTGCTTCCCGGATTGTGATCCGTCGCAAGGGCAACCCGAACCCCAGCGTCAATCAACTGCCGCGCCTTCGGAAACGGCAATCGCGTGTACACGTCTGCTGCGGGAAGCAGAACAGCTGTCGTTCCCGACTGTGCAAGCCGTCTGATTTCTTTCTCCCCAATTTCAATCACGTGATCGACAGATTGAGCTTCGAACTCCACGCCAAGAGCAGTGCCTCCTGAATTTGAAAGCTGATCAGCATGGACGGAGAACTTCAAACCATACTCTTGCGCTTTCTGCAGATAGCGCCTCCCGCTCTGCTGAGAGAACGCACCTTTCTCGACAAAAATATCGACACGAATTCCTTCTTTTTTTGCAAATGGAAAGATCTTGGCCAACACCTGATCCAACCACTCAGACTCAGCGATACCTTGCGGAATCGCGTGGGCCGAAAGAGCCGTCACGACAATCTTAAGCGGATGAGAGCGCTTCGCAAAACGCCGCAAAACCTGGAGATGGCGCAGCTCCTCTTCAACCGTTGCAGCATATCCAGATTTGATTTCAATTGCCGTTACACCCTGCTCGAGAAACTCGCTCGCCCGCGCCGCAAGCGAGGCTTGCAGCTGCTTCTCAGTCGCCAGCGAGGTCCGCTCCATCGTCGAACGAATACCGCCACCGCGAAAGCCGATCTCTAAGTAGGATACGCCTTGATTCCGAAGTTCAAATTCGTCAGCGCGCGATCCCTCATAGAGCAGATGCGTGTGACATTCAGTGAACGCCGGTAAAACTTCAGCCCCCTTGAGGGACACACGCTTCACCGTTTTATATCGCGCCGCTCGCGCTTTGACCTCAATCGCTGGTCCGGCGGCGACAACCGTTCCACGTCGGTCGATCAACATCGCCGCCTCATGCACAGTCGAAAGGTCAGCATCCGTCGGTCGACGACCATCTTTTTTTACAATGCCCGCAAAGGTGTGAAGCGCTTTGATGTCCGTATACAAAATCATGAGAATAGTCCTTTAAAGCGGCGCCACAAGTCTCCGTACGGAGGGTAGCGAATCGGTAAATCGAAAGCGAATCCACGGCGAACAAAGAGAGCCTTTCGGGATGAGAAAGTCTCAAAGCCAAAAGCGCCATGATAGGCGCCAAAGCCACTGCGGCCCACTCCACCAAACGGCAAATCTGGATTCGCCATATACAAAACTACATCGTTGATCGCGCCGCCGCCAAAGCGATGGTTGTCCATCAACTGCCTCGCCCACCGCATACGTCGCGAGAACACATAGAATGCAAGCGGATGACGTCGCGCAGAGTGAAGCTCGCGCAAGAGCCGACCCAACTCGTCGTCGCTCTCCCAGAACAAGACCGGAAGAATCGGTCCAAAAATCTCCTCTTGCATAAGCGGACTCGTCAGCTTTGGCTCCAAGACAACAGTCGGCTCCAGGCGCAGCCGACTTCGATCGAATCGGCCGCCAACGTCTGGCTTCACCTCGCTCAAAAGCTTCAGCATTCGATCCAAATGACGTTCAGAAACAAGCTGCGCAAGTGACGGCGACTGTAGCGGCTCTTCGCCATAAAACTCGCGGAGTTTCTGCCTCACGCGATCGAGAAACAAGTCGCGCAACGCCCGGTGGACCAAAAGGTAATCGGGCGCAACACAGGTCTGACCGGCATTCAGAAACTTTCCCCAAAGTACTCGCGAAAGCGTCACGTCCAGATCAACATCGGCGTCGATCACGCACGGACTCTTTCCGCCAAGCTCGAGAGTAACGGGAATCAACCGCGACGCGCACGCCTCATAGACACGTCGACCGACACTCTCACTCCCGGTGAAAAAAACATGCGACCACTCTTGAGCCACTAGCTCTTCCGCAACCGCGGCGTCGCCAAGAACAACCTGCACTTCGCCGTCGGGCCAAACATCCATTGCCATGTCGGCCAAAAGGGCCGCCGTACGAGGGGCAAACTCTGAGGGCTTGATGACCACGCAGTTTCCAGCCGCCAGTGCCGCCACCATCGGCGCCACAGCGAGCTGAAATGGATAGTTCCATGGCACTAAAATCAGCGTGGGACCTTTCGGCTCAGCCACCATCAGCGAGCGACCGGGCTGCAGCTTGAGCGGCGTCGGACAACTCACTGGTGCTGCCCAAACTCGAAACTCGCGAAGAGTATGACGGACTTCACTCAGCACAAAACCAAACTCAGTTGAGAACGCCTCAAACTCCGGCTTTCCAAGATCATGCGCCAATGCGGACAACACTTCAGACTCATGCAAGGTGAGCCAGTCCTCAAAAGCCCTTAAGCTCTGCTCACGCCACTCAAGACTTCGCAAAACACGAAGCGCATCCATCTCTGCACATTTGCGAAAAACCTCTCGAGCCAGCTCCATATGTCTCAGATTAAAACAACATCTCCACGATCGTCAGCCACGACACACAGTGTTTAGAAAACTAACACCAAGATCGAAGCTATTAGACGAAGACACGGCCCCAAGATTGCTCCGCATGCTTGCTTCGGGAGCAAACGGGGACGTCGATATTCGGTCATAATTCTCGTTCGACGTCAGGTCTCAGGCGAAATTAGCCGATACCTGTATCATCGAGAGCGCGTGGGGGCCTATCAGAATGAGACACTTAAAAGCGGCGAGCTGGTTTGGACTCTCGCTCCTTCTGACACCATTTTTTTTCAATTGCCACCAGTCCACAGACCAATCGTCCGCCGTGAATGCCACGAGCGCGACCGCCAATCGCCAACCTGACTCCGAAGACCAAACCGTTCGCGCCATGACCGCCGACGGAGCCGCCGTCGGCGACTCAAAAGTTCGCATCACAGCGGCGGTCCTAGGCTCCAACGCTCCGGCCGGAGCCGCAGGAAAGCTAAGCGAAAACGCCATCGTTCCAGCTGGAACAAAACTGCTCGCTCTCTACGACAACAACTGCCGCGGCACGGACTCACATCTTCGCTATGAGGCAGAGGCGATGGATCTCGCCGAAAACAAGTCCATGAATGAACTCGAGATCATGGCCGAGAGTGATCCTTGCCTGATGCGTATCGACGAGAATCACGTTCATACACTCATTGACCCCGTTGTGGATCGCGCCAATGCCGTCAGCGCAAACGATGTTTCAGCCTTGGCGACAACCAACGATCCTCGCATCGCTGAAGCGCGACACATCACTTTCACCAAAACGCTTTCGAGCTGGGATTGGTTTTATAGTGGCGTCGGCCTCAATCAAGACGTCCTTGTCGCCGTCGTCGATACCGGTGTGCTCTACACCCACCCCGACCTCGTCGACAACGTGTACAGCGACTCGAATGGCCAACATGGATATGACTTCATCAACGACGATAGCGACCCTGTTGATGACAACGGACACGGCACACATGTCTCAGGCATCATCGCCGCCCGCGCCAACAACGGTATGGGCGTAACCGGCGTCATGGGAACTCGTGTGAAAGTGATGGGCGTTAAGGTTCTCAATGCCCAGGGTTCTGGCGACAATGCGGCGATCGTCAACGGCATTCGCTATGCCGCCGACCAGGGGGCACATGTTATGAATCTGAGCCTCGGAGGAAAATTCCAAAGTACGGCCATTCGCGACGCCATGGTTTATGCGGCCGGCAAAGGCACCGTCATCATTGTGGCCGCTGGTAACTCCAATGAAGAGATCACTGCGGCAAACTTCTACGCGCCGTCGGGCTATTCAAAAGATATCCCCGGCTGTCTTTCTGTCGGTTCCGTTGATGCCGTCACCGGTGCTCGCTCCTCATTCTCAAACACAAGCTCCAGCTACGTTTGGATCGCGGCACCTGGCTCGAATGGAATTCTCTCAACCTATCTTGCCAATGGCTATACGGCCCTTCAGGGAACATCGATGGCTTCACCCGTTGTCGCAGGCGCCGCAGCCCTTCTTGTCGGTGCATACCGATCAAGAGGCTTAGCCTACACACCGACCCAGGTCGTGTCGCTCCTCACCGACAGCGCGCGCCCCGTCACGACCCTATCGGCTGTCTTTCGCAATGGCGCCACCCTCGATATCGAACGCGCAGCTAAACTTTTCTATAGCCGTTATGTGATGTCGGGCGATGCAGGGACGGAGGCTCAATGAGAACAATTCAGAAAACTTCGATTGCTGCCGCTCTCATTGTCATCGCCATCGGCTATCAAAACTGTAGCGAGTTTAAAGTCGATACCTCTCTTGGCGCCAACATGAGCTCCCTGGGGTCGACCGGCAGCGCCGGAGCGGTGCTGGAACCTGTCACAGATAAAATTGACTCCAACTGCGAACTCAACCCCGCCTACGATGCCTGCATCATCAAACAGAGCCCCAGTGCGCAGCTCGGTGCTGCGCTTTCAACAACGGCGGCCACCCGCCGCTCACAGCTTGGCAATGCGGCCATCTATGGAGTGAAGCTCACGTCGCTCTCTGGCAACGGAAAGCTCGAGAACTCGACACTCTCGGTTCAATCGCTCAAGGCCACCATCACCGCTCTCACGTCCGCAAGCCTCAAAGCACAACCGATGACCGCGGGCTCGTCGAATTTCGAACAGGTCAACACCTACTACTGGATGAATCGCGCCGCCGAGTATTTGGACGCTCGCACCGAGGGTGCTCTGCCAGCGAAAGGCAAAGGCATCAAGGTCATCGTCGACGACACGATCACCGGGTATGAGGCCGGCACCAATACAATTCGCCTCAAGATGACTGATAGTGCGGGGGCTGTCGCGTGGAATGGAGACCTCGCCATTCACCTTTTTGGTGTGGCCAACGCGTATCTGGCAAATCCAACCGGTTGGAACACGCTTTCAGCATCCACACATCAGACCTGTAACGCGGTCGACAAAGGCTGCTGTACTGCCGCAACCGGGTGCGCCGGCGCCATTCGGTTTGGCATTGGTGAATACTTTGCGTCCTGCCTCTTTCCAAACAGAACCAAAATCGGCGACGGCTTCAATAACGCGACGACAAGCGCTCAGGCCCTCCCCGGTATTTCTCGGGACATCGCCAGTGCGGCGACTAAAACCGCCTCGACTCTCTTCACAGCGGCCCAAGGCGATGTCCGCTCAATGGGCGTCCTCTACGCCTCCATTTGGTGGGAGATCCGGCGCCAGGCCGGAACGCAAAGTGCTGATATTGATCGCATTTTCATGGAGCATTTAAGCCTCCTCAATGGCAATGACTCATTTGCCACCGCAATCAGTAAAGCGAAAACCGTCGACAGCCGCCTGTTTTCGGGTCGCTACTCCAGCGCCTTCGATAGCGAACTTTCCAAACGAGGTCTGTGAACATTTTTTCTCAGTGCGTTTTCGGATGCGACTCCCCATCGCGCTTGCTAAGCCTCTTCTCTCAATGGGGAGGGACTTATGGGGATGCCAAGGACGTTTATCGCGCTTTTTTTGGGAACACTGCTGAGTGCTTGCACGCCCGGGGGCGGCAGCGAAAAGCCAGCCGAAGTCCGCAAAGGAACTATCGAAGACCTTAACCGCTGCGCTCATAAGCCCAACGAGGGAAGCGACGCACTGATGACCCTCGTCGGAAAATCTCAGATCGTCGACTCTGGTTTCTTTGGCAAAAAAATGAACCTTCCAGATCTTGCTGCCGTTCTCGATGCATCTGCCGAAAGCACCATCCGATACGCCAAGGCGATTGGCCTCAATGTCTTTAAAACGCCCTACAAAGAAGGCGAGCGCATCTGTCCAACCTTTGCCTCGATCGACTACGCTCCTGAGCGCCTCCAAGCCATCTGGACCGAGGCCTCCGGCGGCGATACCAGCGGCGGCACCCTGCTCGGTCTGTACTTTGACTATCCCTGCCTCCCCAACGCGAAGGTTCCCGCAGGTGGCAAACGTTGCTCAAACAGCAAAGTCGCTGAACCCGTCGTGCTTGTCACCGAGGCCACCGACAAGTGGACGCTCGTGCACGAAATGATGCATCACAATTTCAAAAAAACGACTAAAGAATCGGGAGAAGCCAAGTCAGACAACACGCTTCTTGCCGAGCTTACAAAAGCCGCTGACGCCGTTGAAAAAGCAAAGGCCGACTACACCGCTCTTGAAAATCGCCAGGATCTCGAAACGCTTATCTTAAATTTGAAACTCGCTATCAGCCTTGCTCTGGAGGCCGTCTCGCGGGGCAAGCTCGAAGAGACCGCAATTGAGGGGCTGCTGATTGACCTTTGGACCTCGGACCAACTCCACCATGTCGTCACGACCGGCTCTTCGGTCTGGTACATGGGTGTAGGCGCCGACGCCGCCGTTCAGCAAATTCCAGACATCAAACCCTATACAGACTTTATTCGCGCCGAAATCGAAGAGCACTTCTGGAACGAGTACACTCCTCAAGTGAACGAAATTGATGCAATGCCTGTCGCCTTCAAGGCGAACATTCAGCAGGCGATCAAAACGGCTGGCGAAAAACTGAAAGAACGCGGCATTGCGATCCCACAAGAGCGCGGTGCCGAGCGCCGCATGATGACGAGCGCGACACAGGCCCCGCCCAGCCAAGCGGCCGGCGAAGCTCATATGAAGAATCACGAGAATCCGGCGCTCGAGAACGCCAAAAAGCGCCTGGTTAGAGTACTGACAGCGCCTGTTAAACATTAAGACAGTTTCCATAGGTAAATCTCGATTTGAGACGGGTTCGTGAAGAGCCCGTCGCACTTCTCTCTCTCCTCGTTTCTTGTGCGATTCTGTTCCTGCGTTGACCGGTCATCGATCAGTACGCGCGAAGGAGCTGAAAATGAGAACAGCAAAAAGCAACTGCCCTCTTGTTCGTTCACAGAACCGTCAAGCAACTGCTCCGGCTCTCGCGATCTCGAAACTCGTCCTCGCCTTCGCACTTGGCTTGATGGCCTTTGGCGGCGGTCTCTCGGTCGCCGTGTCTGTGAGCGACGTCGATCGCCCTCAGCTCCGAGCGCAATCGGAGACGCCCTCACAACCTGAAACTTCGCATTACGTCGCAAGCTTGCCCACTGACGATACCGAGAGCGCTTCAAACTGAAGTCCGCCTCCGTTCGTCTTATGACTTTGTCCTCTGGCCGACAGGGAAGTTGGCTTTTTTTCGGTCTAAGCCTTGCTCTGCAATCCACTATGCAGAAGCTCCTCACTCTCCTGATTCTTATTTTTGCGTCCGCTGCCAATTGCGCGGTTTGGACTGCGAAGGCAGCATGGTCTGATGCCGAAGAACGGCACTACCAGGAATGGATTGCACAAAAGCTTGGGAGCGACTTCTTTGTGACCGGCCCGTGGGCAGGCATCAAAACCGACTGCGCCGATGCGGTCTATGCTGCAAGAATCATCTTCGCTTTCGAAAACGGCCTCCCTTTCGCGACTCGATCAAAACTCAATAACGATGCGTCCCTCTGGGATCACATTCCATCACCAAAGGCTCGCGTTCGCGCCTTTATTGACGCCGTCAATG
>JAEUWE010000050.1 GCA_016791465.1 Pseudobdellovibrionaceae bacterium | reverse complement strand
CTCGCGTTTCTCATCGCCGCGCCAGTACGCACCCGCAATCGACATCAGCTTCACAGCTTTAATCTGTCCTGTACGCTGCACATGAGGCCCACGGCACAAATCAAACCACTGGTCACCATTGTGATAGATGCCAACCGTCTTCTCGCCAGACTTCGCAACGATATCGTCAATCAGCTCAAGCTTGAACTTCTCACCAAGCTTCGAGAACAGATCCTTCGCCTTCTGCCACTCAACCTCTTCCCGACGAATCTCAAGATCGGCCGCGATGATTTTTCCCATCGCTTTCTCAATCTTTTCAAAATCATCGGTTGAGAACGTTCGTGGACTATCGAAATCATAATAAAAGCCGTTGTCGACAACGGGCCCAATCGTCACCTTCACATCTGGCCAAAGTGATTGCACCGCCTGCGCCATGATGTGGGCTGCCGAGTGACGAATCACATTCACACCGTCAGCAGTTTTTGCGGTGACGATTTCAATCTTTGTTCCATCTGGAACACGCTCGCGCAGGTCGCGAACAGTCGGTTCTCCGTTGAACTTCGCCCCAAGTGTTGCCTTGGCAAGTCCAGCCCCTATGGACTGAGCGACTTCCAAAACAGTGGGTGAATGATCAAAACCGAGTGATTTCCCATCAGGGAGAGTGATTGTGGTGGACGTCATGAAATGGAATACACACTGAACATAGGGCTTAAGCTTAGCTCAAAATGACTGTGATTTCAAGGTCACACCTTGAGCGAGCCAGAGAGGCGACCTGATCCGACCAAACATTACGCAGAGCAACGGGGGCGCTCCACCGCATCAGGCGCCCATCGGCCAATAGACCACGCCCCAAATGCAAAAACCCACCGATGGGTGGGTTTTTGCTCGTACAACATCAGTGGCGAACGACTAGTAAACCACGTGGTGGTGAATCGACTCCTCGATTCGTGGGTCCTTTACCGGAACCAGTTTGTTCTTCGACAGGAACCCCGTCACCGACCAGAGGAACAAGCCTCCCAGTAGCGCAAAGGGGCCGATCTCTTGCCACGAAAAGTGTGGGCTATAGGGATCGAGGTTTGGATAAACCATCCAGTGAATATCGACGTACTGCATGATCAAAATCAAAACCGAGACCATCGCCAAGTGGCTTGGCGTGCGCTTTGCCCAACGAGGCAAGAGAAGCAGGAACGGCACTGCAAACTTCAAAATCAGAAGCGAGAACGAGATCGCCATCCACCAGCCATTTGAGCGAGCAAGATAGAAAATCGTCTCTTCTGGAAGGTTCGCATACCAGATCAAAATGAACTGCGAGAAGCCAATGTAAGCCATAAAGACCGTAAAGCCTTTGAGGAACTTACCAAGATCATGGAGGTGATCCTCGCTCACCAAGCCCCGAAGCCAGCCCTTTTTCATCGAGTAGATGACAAAGAGAATCAGCATCGCAAGGAAGCTCTGGAAGAGCCCCGCAAAATTATAGATACCCCAGATTGTGGAGAACCAGTGCGGCTGGAGCGACATCAGCGTATCCACTGAAAACAGCGAGTACGAAAGCGCAAACGTGAAAAGGAACGCAATCGAAAGCCCCACGTTCTTCAATGTCCATTTCGTGTCGCCGTCCTGATCTTGCTTCAGCGAATTGCCGATAATCAGCTTCGAGAACGTCAGCCAAAGACCAAAGAAAACCACGAGACGAATGACGAAGAAGGTCGGATTCAAATAGGCCGACTTACCTTGAAGGATGGCATCCTTCGCCACGACATCGGAATCGAGCCAAATATAAAGATGCTTCGAACCGAGAAGCAGGACAACGGCACCGATGGCTGCAATCGGAAGAAACGCCGTAAACGACTCGGCGATACGACGAATGTTCACCGACCAACCGGCCTTGGTCACATGCTGGATGGCCGCAAAGAACAGCCCACCCAAAGCCAAATTTGTCCAATACATGAATGCCGTCAAAAAACCGTACCAAGCACGGTCGCCATCTTTAAACAGGGCCAAGCCGAAAAGCACAAGACCAAGGAAGATCGCAACCGAGTAGATCGTCCGAAGCGTCTGACTTGGAACGAACTGTCCCGGCATCGGAGCTGCGTGATTTGCTGAATGATTCGCCATTAGAAAACTCCCTACTTACTTGGCCGATCCGCCAGTGCTCTTCGCCAATTTCTGCAAACTTCTGACATAGTTAACAATCGCCCAGCGATCGTTCTCATTCACGAGCTGCTGCGCGTACGACGACATCACACCCTGCCCGTCGGTGATGATATGGAAAATCCCGCCGTCAGCCATTGTGATGATTTTCTCGCTCGTGAGCGGTGGCGGCTTCAACGCCATCTTCGGAGCGACCGGTCCATCACCAACACCCGTGTAGCCGTGGCAAAGAGCGCAGTAGATTTCATACTTCTTGCGACCGAGCTCAAGAACTTCAGCGGTCGTATTGCCCGCATACGGATTCTTCAGTTTGGCTGCGGCCTCAGCCGGATTACCCACGTACTTATACGGAGTATAACCAACTGGAACCGTTCCGGCCGGAGGCAAACGCGAGGAACCCTTAGTCGGATTGGACGGCTCGTAATCCTGAGCCTTCAATGCCGGTTGATCCATCATATCCTGTACCAGTTCAACGTTTGTCTCTTTCGACAACGTCGGCGTCTTCGGCGTGCAGGCCACGGTCGCTGCAACTCCAACAGACAACAAGGCCGTCGACAGTAATTTCGCATTCATGTTTTTCATCATCATATTCATGTCGTCGCCTCAGTAATCAGAAAGACGCTTGATTTCTTTTGCGCCCAGGCTTTTGAGCAATTGCTCGCAGCGATCGGCGTTGTAACCCACATCGTCTTCCGGGATGAAAATGGCAAACTTATGGCTCGTCAGATCAGGATCAATCACCGGCGGATCGATCTTCGGAAGGCGACACATCGCAAACAGAGCACCAACTGAAGAAAGAGCAGCGAACAAAATCGTGAGCTCAAACATCACCGGAATGAACGCAGGTCCAGAGAAAAACGGTTTACCGCCGACGTTGAGCGGGAAGCTCACAGCTGACGTCCAATATTGCAGTCCGACTCCAGCGAGCAAACCAGTCACACCAGCACCAAACGCAATGTACGGAATCGGAGAACGCTTAATTCCAACCGCTTCTTCCATTCCGTGAACTGGAAATGGTGTGATCGCATCAAACTTTTTAAATCCTGCTTCGCGGACCTTTGTCGCCGCAACCACGCACTCGTGATCGTCGTACCAGAGACCGGCGATGCCACCTTTACGTTGTCCCATTAGTGACCTCCCTCGTGGCCCGGACGCTTTTTGCCAACGTAAAGCACCGGCTTCACTTCCGCGATCGAGATCGCCGGAACGAATTTCAGATAGAGCAAGAAGAT
>JAEUWE010000012.1 GCA_016791465.1 Pseudobdellovibrionaceae bacterium | reverse complement strand
GCATCAGAATCACATGATCGGAATTCTGCGCCGTTCTGGCTTTCCGATCGAACTCGCATTTCAAACAATGGTCATTGTCGCGGGATACGTCTACGGCTTCGTGGTCTTTGCCACGGCGTGGAGTCCAAAATCCAAGGAACGAGCGAAAACCACAAAAAAGGCCGCACAAGAGATTAAGGTGGAAACCTATCCGTATGTGCTCGAGGCCATCTCATTTGCTCAGAGCCGTCCACAAACGACCGAGCATCGAAGCGAATTTGAATTTGGATTGGATCTTATCATCGACGGAATCGAGCGAAGTCTCAATCGATCGCAGGTAGCGAAATGAGACTCGTCTCAAAATCGCAATACAAACGAATGCCATGGAAGAATGGCCAGGGCTTTACCGATGAGATTGCGATCTCTCCAGAAGGTGCTGTCTTTCCAAGTGAACCATTTGTGTGGCGCTTGAGTGCGGCGACCGTTTCGGCGCCAAATACGTTTTCGCAGTTTCCAGGGTGCGATCGATGGCTGGCGATTTTGCAAGGCAGCGGACTTAGTCTTAACGGCAAACCGCTTCAATCAGGAGAATGTGTGCGGTTCTCTGGCGAAGACAAAGTTGCGTGTGTGCCAATTGCAGGTGAAGTCACCGATATTGGTTTGATTTTTGATCGCGCGAAAGTCGAAGCGCGAATGGAGTTTCGGTCATTGGATTCGGGCGCGAATGTTCTCGATCTTGTGGGCGAGCGCCACTACATTGTCTGTGCCCGTGGTGAATTTTCCTATCAAGAGATGCAGGTTTTTGAGGGCGATACGATTGAGGTGATGGGATCGACCGCGATTCCGATCCAAACCACGAGTGAAGCTATGGCGATTGTGGCTTCGATTTGCGGAACTGCTCTTGTTCTCTGATGAGCCGCCTTTGTTCTGTAAGGCGAGCTTCGACGCGGGCAAGATAGTTCTTCTTTTCCTCGGCCGAGAGTGATTCGCCGAGCATCGCAAAGTTGACCATGTTGGGTGGAAGACCGACGCGTGCGGGGCCATCGTTCTGTACAATAAACTCCATAAAGCTTCGATAGAGGGCGCGTGCTTTTGCTTTGTCCTCGGCATTGCCGACTTCAAGCATCGCCCAGGCCTGCAAGTGTCGAAAGACAAAGTCGTGGGACTCGCCTTTTGCGTACTTGCTGATTTCGGGCAGGAGTTTGCGCAGGGACTGGCGCTGACCCTCGTCGAGCGGTGTTGTCGCGAGAGTGCCGTTTGCGCCCTTCGCATAAAGAAGACTGCTCTCAGTCAGTTTGAACTCGAGAAAATTCCCCACTTTATCGAGCGGGGTCGATTCAGCCACAGAGACGGCATCTTGCTTAAAGACTGAAACCAGAAGTTCAGCGAGCAGTCGTGCCTTCTTTGCGTCAGGAGAGGGGCGCTGACTGAAGAAATCGCTGACCGTTTTAAGAGAAACAGTTTTGTAACGGGTCGGTGGGCCGTGGATTTGCGCGACGCTGGTGATGCAGAACAATACAGTGAAAATCAGAGTCAGCGTTTTCATTTTCAGACTAACGCCGGCGCTTTGGTCCCGGACCAGAAGGCCCGCGCCGATTGTCGCCTTTGGGACGAGGGCGTGTGCTCTGTTTGGGCGTCGACATCGCGGGCGCGGCTGGGCCGCGGGTTTCGATAAAACGAAACTGCGGATCGACTTTCACTTCTTCTGCACCCTCAAGGTACGGCTTGATCTTGCGGAAGCTTCGCGCGTCTTGAGGAGTGACGAAGGTGATCGCATGCCCTGAGCGACCGGCGCGAGCCGTGCGACCGATGCGGTGAAGAAAGTCCTCGGACTGATAGGGTAAATCAAAATTGATAACGTGTTCGACGTGCGGGACATCTAGACCGCGGGCAAGCAGGTCTGTGGCGACGACGATGCGGATTTCTCCAGCGCGGAACTCGCGAATCACGCGATTGCGGTGCCCCTGTGTGAGATCGCCGTGAATCAAATCGCTATTAAAGCCGTAGCTTTCAAGGTACTCGGCGACTTCTTCGCAGCGGCCTTGGTTTCCACAAAACACAATGACGCCACCCATGGTGGCGTTCAGCTCATCGAGTAGGCGGTCGTTCTTTTTCTCGCGCGAAATGTAGAGAACCTTTTGCGTGAGCTCGGTCACGGGGGCCTCGGCATCGCCGACGCGAATCATGTGGACCTCGTGGCGCATGAACACTTCGGCAATGGCCTCGATCTTTTGGCTAAAACTCGCCGAGAACATCAAAGTCTGCTGAGGGCCGCGCAGAGTTTTTTGAATGCTCTTGAGCTGGGGCGCAAAGCCCATGTCGAGCATGCGGTCGGCTTCGTCGATGACGATAATCTCAACCCCTTGTAGCAGAAGCTTATTGCCAAGCAGGTGGTCGTTCATGCGACCGGGCGTTGCGACGATGAGGCGGGGATTCTTTTTGAGTTGGCTCGCTTGCTTTGAGCCAGTGACGCCGCCGATGGCGAGGCAGGCGGAAATCGGCAAGCCTTCACAAAGATCGAGGAAGACCTTGTGGATCTGTTGCGCCATCTCGCGGCTTGGAGCCATCACCAGCGCCCGTGCCTGCGGTTTTGCGGCGAGTTTTGTGAGAATGGAGAGCGCATAGGCGAGGGTTTTGCCACTGCCGGTTTGAGCGACGGCGATGACGTCGTCTCGCTGAAGGGCTGTCGGAATCACCGCACTTTGGACCTCGGTCGGCACCGAAATCGCCATTTTTTCCAGAGCTGGCAGCAGCTCGGGAGCAAGGGACATGTCTTCAAAGCGGCTGATCGGGGCGGGGGCGGGAAGGACCTTCATGGCCGAGAGGCTTAACACACTTCGCAGCGCAGCAAAAGCTTGAAAGAAGGGCTCCGCTCGGGCATTTAAGAGCCCAGTTCTGTTCAGTGGAGAGATGGCCGAGTGGCTGAAGGCGCACGACTCGAAATCGTGTTTACACTAATACTGTAACGAGAGTTCGAATCTCTCTCTCTCCGCCATTTTTCAGCAGTAACAAAATCAGCGATCAACGCAAAGCCAGTAAAACTAAATACTTAAAATCACAGAGAAGGGCTTGGCGCCCTCGGATCGAATCTTTCAAAATCTTTCGGCAAATTTCGTGTGTGTGCTTCTTTTTTGCTTCTCGAATGCTTCTTGGATTTTGGTTTTTTGAATAAAGAAAGCTCTAAAAAGTTTAAAACTCGTTTGCAGCCTTCACAATGTCAGTAACGACCTTTCGATCAATTGGCCCGTAGGTGGGTTGTCCATTTTTATTTGGCGAGAAGGAATGGCCGAGACCTGGATAAGTTCTAATTGAAAGATTCTTGAGTCCCAATTCTCTAAATCTCTGAGCTTCCTCGACAGGCGTGGAGAAATCGTCTTCGCCCTGAAATATTGCAATTGGTGATTTGACTAAAGCAATTCTGTCTTGGTTTGCGGGTGCTTTTAAAAATTGTTTATACCAATTCATTGGTTTGTTGTCTGGAGCCCATTGTTCATTTGAACTCTCAATCATTTTCAACGCCATGTGGTAGTCATCAATAGCATTCTTATTTTGACCGGAAGATGTCGCATGAGGTGACTCTACGATTTGATAATAAAGCATATCCTTCATAGATCGAGCTTGTGCTCCTAAAAGGATTAATCCCCTGATTTTTTCATCAAGAGAAATTGCGACTTCTACTCCAATGATAGTTCCCTCTGAGTGCCCAAGAATAATCAGATCTGACATTTTTACTGAGTGATCTTTATTCAAAAATCGAGAGGCATCTACTGCATCAGAAATAAGATGCTCTCTGTCGGCTTTAGCCCAAGTTTGCTTATCAACTTTACCAGCCTCATCAAGTACACCTCTTTTGTCGTATCGGAAAGAAGCGTAACCAGCTTCGGCAAACGCGTCTGCGAGTTGCTTAAAGAGCTTCTCCTTCTTCCCTGAAAAGGTTTGAGTACCTTCTGTTGTTTCGTCTCTATCGGTTTTTCCAGAACCAACGATCATGAGAACTGTCGCCTTTGGATCGGCAACAGATACGAGAGTACCGTTTAATACGGTACCATCTTTAGATGACGTAAAAGAGACTTCTTTACCCATATGAACCACATTGCCAATTTGATAGCTTGCACAGCCACTCAGAAGCAAGACAAGTAGGGCACATATCAGTTTCTCCATGAGCCGATACTACACCGACCACTTTTCATCAGCAATCTGGCACTTCAGGTGCGCTGTATAAATTTGGGTGCTTTGCGTAAGATGCCGGTGTCGGCTTACGTATAGTGAAGGGTATTTGGGGCCTGGGCCTCAGTTCCCGTATTATGAGAGCGTAATTTTTAAGAAGATTGAAATCCGATCTATTTGAGCTGTGAGCAATACAACCGCGCGTATCAGATGAGACACCACATGAGATGGCAGTCTCACTTTTGCTGCGAGTGGTATGCGTTCGTAAAACTATGAAAACTGGGGAACCATTCCTGAGTTAAGTAACGAAAACAAATACTGAATATCCATTCGAGAATTTCTTAAGGCGAGCCGCCTTGGGCCGGGGGATCTTTGTCCGATTGATCCGAGACCCCTCCCACCCAACAAGTTGATTGAGAGGGGTCTCGGGTCTGGCCAAAGAATTGAAAGCCCAAGGCTCTAACGGGGTGAAAACATGATTTTAGAAAAGAAAAAGAGATTGGTTAGAGAAGAAGAATCGGAATTGAAGAACGCGGAATCTGACAGCCTAGAAGGTCTGGTGAGGGCACGATGTGAGGCAAGAAAACAGGCATCTTTACTTGTAGCTACAAATGAGGTACAATAACTATGTCTGGTCTTACGGGAAAGCGTTGGTACTTCTTCATCTGGGATGAGGACAACGAAGAACACCTTGGAGTGCACCACATAAGCCCAGAAGAGGCCGAAGAAGTGTTCTTCAATCGCTATGTGATAACGCCCAACAAGAAAAAGCATGGGCCAAAGCGATATCGCATAGATGGAAGAACCAACGGCGGCAGAAGTCTGCGACTGATCTTTGAAGACCTTGGCGCATCAATGGCTAGAATCATAACTGGATGGGATTTATGAAGAAGAGAACAAAGACATACAAATACAATCCAAGCGAATGGGATGAATCCAAGTCTGTTGAAGTGAAGCCAGAAAAGAAAGCGTCAGGAGTTTCAACAAGCATCAGACTTCCCAAAGAGATGGTCGCTAAACTAAAAAAAGTGGCTCGCAAGAAAGGCGACATCGGCTACCAGACGCTTCTCAAAATATGGATTGCTGAGCGTTTAGAGAAAGAGATCGCTTAAGACTTTAGTTCTAGAGCGATCGATTTGAGATTTTAAGACAGAATGATTTGCGCATTTTTTTGAGTTCAAGCTTTGGCTCCTCACGGAGGCAAAAGACTTAGGAATCAAAATGCAGAATGAAAACACGGTGCTGGCATTTCCAACACCAATGCTCTTTGACAATCAGAATAGCAAAGAATGGCTAACAACGAATGAGGCCGCAAAGTTTTTAGGAGTGTCGCCAAACGCACTTAGGATCATGGTCCATCGAGATCAGGTTCCTGTTTACAAGTTTGGTAGAAGGCTCCGGTTTCGTCTGAGGGACTGCCAAGCCCTTTTCATCAGAAAAGGAGCTTAAATCATGGCAGTCAGAACGGTAATCAAAGACGGGAAAAAACTTTTTGAAGT
>JAEUWE010000502.1 GCA_016791465.1 Pseudobdellovibrionaceae bacterium | reverse complement strand
TCCGCCGATCCCCCGCCTGTGGGAGATAAAGCAGAATTCCAGCCGCGAAAAGATGCATCAGAATAAAAAAATACTCGATCCCGATTTTGAGGCCGCTGATTCGCCCCATATCATCGGCAAACAAGGGAACCGTGGCAGGATTCAAGAGCACCCACGCTATGGCGCAAGCGACATAGAACAGAATAACGAGATAAAGGGCTCCGGTCTTTATCTTCACTTCAGATCGAAATCGAGAAACGGCAGCGAAAGCAACAAAGGTCATGACTTCGAGAAATCGCGCAGCCAACCAGAACGCGATCGACTTTTGCGGCGAATTCTCGGTCACCAACGCCGGTAAGCCCCGATAAGACAAAGTGTGCACGAGGTCCAAGAGCGCAATTCCCAGGAACGGAATTCCAAGCAGTTGAAATCGACCGAAACTGGCATTCGACCGCAAAACGAACTGCACTGTGAAAATCATGAGGCAAGCCACGATGCAGACAAATTCAAGAATGGTGTGAAATGTCACAAATTCTGGAACGATCACCTTCGCCAATGGCGACAGGGACACCATCATGACGGCCGTAAGCGCAAGAGCGACACATCGCCACGACACCTCTCGACTTCCAGTCTGAACCGACGTACCGTCGGTTGCTTGAATTTTGGCCACCGCCCCGCCCCTTTTTTGCTATATTAGTTAAAACTCTAAATTAGCAAAATGCGAAGACGAATATCTCACACAGTGACGGGATCAACGCTGCGTGCCGCAGGGATTGTGCAATTCAAACAGGGTATACAAACCTTCTAGGCTGCTTTTTTGAACTCGCTTGGAGCGACGGTCTCAGACCGTCGCTTCGTCGACCGGCCTTTGGCATGCGCGCTGTACTGCATGTCA
Source organism: Pseudobdellovibrionaceae bacterium (assembly GCA_016791465.1). GTDB lineage: Bacteria > Bdellovibrionota > Bdellovibrionia > Bdellovibrionales > JAMPXM01. The sequence goes on along the minus strand of JAEUWE010000502.1, from coordinate 955 downwards.
ACACCCATGATGTGGCTGACCAGCCAGTTCCTGAGAAACGCCACAAGCTTCCGACTGTCGAGCTCACCACGCTTCAGAGCCTCGCCAAACTCGCCAGCCTGAGCAAGAAGCTTCTTGTGAATCATTCGGTGACTTTCGAGCTGCGGATAACCGATCGACTCCATGTAAAGCTCTTCATCGGCAAAGTGGACCACCACGTAGGCCGCCATTTCACCAAATACTTTATTCACCTCTTTAAGATCTTTGACCGGACTTTTCAATGCTCGCACTAGGGCATTGATTTTCTTAACAAGGATCTGGTGCTCGTCGTCCATCTCCTGAACGCCCAGAATAAAACGATCCGTCCAGACAAACTCTTCGATACTCGTGTCGGCCATATCGCTATTGGCACCGAAGAGACTCAAAAGACTGCTCTCAACACTGATGAGACCTCGAGCCTCACGATCAAGCTCTTCGCCCAGTCGCAAACTTTGGTGAGCGGCGAGATCATTTCGCTCCGCAAGCTGATTGAGCTGCAGCAGCGCTGTATTGATATCAGAGACACCTTTGCTCTGCTCGCTCGACGCCGAACTGATTGCGTCCACCGATGCTTTGAGCGCGTCCACTCGCGCGGCAACGTCAGAGAACAGACGCTCGCAATTCTGAGCCGTCTCATAAGAGTGATCAATGACTTTCGAGCTCTCCTTTGTCAGCGACCCTACCGTCGAAGAAATCTGCTCAACGATTGTGTTGGTCACCGAAACACCGCGATCCAAGATCTGACCAATTTCTAGGGCAGCCTTCCCGCTCATCGCTGCCAGGTTTCCGACCTCTTCAGCAACAACAGCAAAGCCTTTCCCATGCTCTCCCGCACGCGCCGCCTCCACCGAGGCATTAAACGAAAGAATCTTTGTTTGAAAGACGATGTCGTTGATCACCTTTGTTTTCTCGGCGATCTGGCCGATCACCTTGACCA
>JAEUWE010000484.1 GCA_016791465.1 Pseudobdellovibrionaceae bacterium | reverse complement strand
GCCGCAGTCTTGCGCAATTTTTTTCCACTCGCGTTCTCCGCACCAAAACGTGGGCCGCGCAGGAACGGAACATCAGGAACAACATCGGACTCCCACGCTGGCATCAACTCGCCATCAAGAGAGAGCGGCCGAAACTGAGATCTTTCAGCGTCGACCAGAACAGCAAGTGGACGCTTGGGGCGAATCGAAACAATCAAGCGATCCGGCAGAGCGCGCGAAACACTTGCATCGGCAATCCATGGCATTTTTCGAATCGCAAGACTGAGCGCCTCAAGATTCACCTCCCACGGTCGCTTTCCCATCACATCTTGAAAACGCGTGCCGATTCCCGCTTCGATCTCTTGCGTGATCTGTGTCTCCATGCGCGTACCGCCCAGACGCTCTTTCCACTCAAGAGGAATGGCGCGAATTGCAAAGACAGAATTCTTCCGACCCGTGAGCGGGAAAAAGGCGAGCATCACTCCCGCAAGGAGAACAGCGAAGGCGATCAAAGAAGGAATCAGTCGACGGTAGTTCAATCTTCTCTATTCAACCCCGCCAGCCAACTCAACTCAAGACCAGAAGCAAGAGATCAGCCCCAGTCACCTAGACGAACGACCTCGGTTTTAAGCGTAACTCCCGCTTTCGCCTGCACAGTGTTCTGAACATGAGTGATCACCTGCCAAATCTGGTCGGCCGTGGCGCAGCCCAGATTGACGATGAAATTGGCATGCTTCTCTGAGACCTGCGCTCCACCAATCGAAAAACCTTTTAAACCCGCACCCTCAATCACGCGGCCGGCACTGCTTCCCGGCGGATTAATAAAAACGGATCCGCACGATGGCTTATCAAGCGGCTGCTTTTGCAGGCGCACGCGATTCGCCTCACGAACACGCTCCAAAATCGTAGCGTCGGGCTCAAGCGGCCACTCCACCCAAACCTTGGCAATCAGCCCCGGCCGCCAACCCTCGCAGTGACGATAGCTCCACTGAAGATCACTCGCCTGCATTCGCACTTTCTCGAGATGAAAAGCACCGCTGACTGGCCAGCGCCAAACTTCAATCTCTGTTGTGATCTCAACGAACTCTCGCGGCGTGATCATTTCACCGACCCCCGCATTCATGACGACACCGCCACCGACGTCACCCGGAAGACCCGCAAGAAAGAGCGCCGGAGCAAGCTTTGCTTTCAAAAATACTTTTAAGAGTTCTGACTTAGAGAAGCCCGAAAGCGCTTCAACACAAAGATGACCGCGCTCCTCGCTGACCTTGGCCTGATTAAAACGCTTGAGGACAATGACCAGACCGCGAATGCCCTTATCGGAAATCAAAACGTTCGTGCCGCCACCGAGCACTGTGACCGCGAGCTTCTGCTCATGGGCAAACCGCAGCGCCTCTTCAAGCTCAGACTCAGAACTTGGTTCGACGTAATATTCGGCAGGGCCGCCGACAAGCCAAGAGGTCATCGGCGCAAGGCGAACATCGCGACTGATCACTTCAGCGCCTCGACGACCACTGTCGACAGCTTGAAGATATCACCCGCGCCCAAAGTGAAAAGTGCGTCACCTGGTTTCAAAACTGTGGTGAGCTGTTTTGCCACTTCGCCCATTCGAGGAGTGAGACCCTGCTTTGAATCGATGCGAGAAATGCCTTCGCGCGGAAGAATCCCACGGGCTTTGATATCGCTGATCATATGATCAGAATCAACTCCCGCAATCGGATCTTCACCTGCGGCATAAATGTCAGTGAGGTAGACCTGATCCGCAAGTGCAAAGCACGACAGGAACTGTTCCCAACAAAGTTTAGTTCTCGAAAAACGATGCGGCTGAAAGGCCACGACAAGGCGGCGATCACCAAATTTTTCGCGGAAGGCTTTAAGCACGGCCTCGATCTCGGTCGGATGGTGACCATAGTCATCAAAGACATCGATGCCACGAACAGTGCCCTTGTGCTGGAAGCGTCGATCGACGCCGTTGAATCGATTCAAGCCTCGCACAGCGACATCAAAACCGATACCCGCTTCAAGCGCCGTCGCAATCGCCGCGAGCGCATTCAAAGCATTGTGTCGTCCCGGGACATTCAGACGAAAAATGCCGAGCTCCGCCTTGCCCTGAAAAACACGATACTCGCCTTTTTCGCCCTCCATACGCAAATCGGCATCTGCTGAGGTTCCGTAGCGGACGAGGCGCTTTCCGAAATGCTCAAAGGTCTCCCGCACCACCGGATCATCCCAGCACACAATCGCGGCACCATAGAACGGCACACGCCCCGCAAACTCAAAGAATGCCTTCTTGAGATGCTCAAAGGTTCCATAGTGATCGAGATGATCGTTATCGATATTCGTGACCAGTGCGACCTCAGGATTGAGGCGAGAGAAACTGCCATCGCTTTCGTCGGCCTCGGCAATCATCCAGTCGCCACTGCCAAGAAGTGCCGTTGATTTTATTAGATCCAAACGGCCACCGACCACGATCGTTGGACTCAAACTCGCTTCAAGGAAAATCGCCGCAATCATCGATGTCGTCGTCGTCTTTCCGTGCGAGCCACCCACGGCGACACCGCGCTTGAGACGCATAATTTCGGCAAGAGCTTCGGCTCTGGGAATCAGCGGGATATTGAGCTTACGACTTTCAGAAAACTCTGGGTTTTGCGGTTTCACAGCACTCGAATAGACGACGACCTCAGCACCGTGAACGTTCTCGGCTTTTTGGCCAATCGAAACTGCAATGCCCATTTCTTTCAAACGAAGCACCTGGGCGTTTTCCGCCAGGTCCGAGCCACTGACCTTCGTGCCCATATTGTGCAAAAGTTCGGCAAGCCCGCACATGCCGATTCCACCGATACCGATAAAGTGAACTCGGGCATGTAAAAAACTTTTCGGCGCAGCCGCATACGATGGTTTCAATCAATTCTCTCCAATAACTCGAGTCGCGATCACGTCCGCAGCACCTGGAACTGCAAACGGTCTCGCAAGCTTGCCCAGCTGCTCAATCGCTGAAGCATCGTTTTGAAACTGCAGCATCGTGCTACTAAAAAGCTCAGGTGTGAAGTGCTTCTGCTCAATGACGCGCGCAGCGCCGGCCCGTTCCAAAACCCGCGCATTTTTCAACTGATGGTCATCCGCCGCAGTCGGTAGCGGAATAAAGATCGCGGCCTTTGCCGCCGCCGCGATTTCTGCCACAGTGCTTGCGCCAGAACGACAGACCACAACGTCGGCCCACGCATAGCGGGCGTCCATATCGTGCAGGTACTCAAAGCAGCTCACATTCGGATGTTGCAAGCGATCGTAGGCCGCTTTCACATCCTGGAAATCATAGCGACCGGTCTGATGCACAAGCTCGACACCCTCAAGCCACGCTCCCCCTGCCTCAACGGCCGCTTGCACGACCTTGTTGATTGGCCTGGCTCCTTGGCTTCCACCGAAAACCAAAACTCGGAGCTTTCGCCCTACGAGCGGAGCGCGCTCGGCCGGTCGAATCGACTCGCGAACCGGCAGTCCCACCCTCGTCACTCGACTTGAGCGAAAACCACTGGCGGCCTCTTCAAAAACCAAAAGACATTCGTCGACGACCGACGAGAGCAGCCGATTCGCCATCCCGACGTGCGCATTCGGTTCCCAGATCACCGTTCGCCTGCGCAAAAGAGCTGCGACAAACATGAACGGTCCAGAAGCAAAGCCGCCAACACCGAGCACAGCAAGGGGCTTTAACCGCCAGCATAAGAGCAAGGCCTGCAGGAACGCGAGCGGCAAACCGAAAAGAGTTTTCACTCTCGCTGCAAGGCCAGCACTTGCATGCAGCTTTCCGATATTGATCAAGTGAAGCGGAAGACCTTCGCGGGTCACGATTTTTTCTTCAAGCCCACCGCGTGCTCCGACCCACTCCACACGGTAGCCGCGATTCTGTAGAGCACGCGCAACTGCGATACCAGGGTAAATGTGCCCTCCCGTACCACCGCCAGCGACAACAACAAGACCCTTTGACGCTTGAACGCTCACAGATGGCTCCGCAAACGATCTTGGCCAGCGCGTTCAAGACTCAGCAGAAATCCAAATAGCAGCCCCGACATCACGGCCGAGCTTCCGCCGTATGAGAGAAAAGGCAATGTCAGACCTTTTGTTGGGAAGAGTCCCATCGCAACCCCTGTGTTGATCACAACCGAAAGACCAAACACGGTACCAAGACCCGCAGCCAGAGCGCGCTGAAAATCATCTTTTGCTTGCGATGCCATTTGAAAAGCCCGAAGCACGCAGTAGCCATAAAGAGAAAGAACAAAGACGATTCCGACAAAGCCCATCTCTTCGCCTAAAACTGCGAGCGTGAAGTCGGTGTGAGCCTCTGGCAAGAAAAACAACTTCCCCTGTCCCTCACCAAGCCCTGCGCCCCAAAAACCACCGGTTCGAAGACTGAGCATCGATTGAATGACTTGAAAGCCCTTGGTGTCTGATACCGACCATGGGTCAAGAAAGGCCTCAACGCGCGCCCGGCGATACGGAACTCGCATCACCAAGACGTAGAATGACGGAACAGCCACTGCCACCATGGCGCCAATCAACGCCCACGGCATTCCAAAAACAAAGAGCACAGCAAAAAGCGTAAACGTCGCGATAACAAAGGTTCCAAAGTCGGGCTGCTTTTGAATCAGAAAAAGCGGCGCACAAAAGACAAGCCCGATGACCGACCACCGGGCCCACTTCGGCGCATTTGGAAGCCACTCGTGATGTCGCGTGAGCAATGTTGCCAGCAAGAGCGGTAGCGATACCTTGATGAGCTCTGCAGGTTCAAAAACATTTGAACCCGGAAGATTGATCCAGCGAGCTGCACCGCCAGCTCGAATACCAAGCCCAGGAACAAATGTCGCCGCAATTCCTAAGCCCGCAAGCGGCCAGAGCCACCAGCCAAACTTCTGAATCAACCGAAACGGGGTAAACGCCACCATTCCCATAAGCGCAAATGAAATTCCGGCGAATAAAAACTGCCGCTTCACAAAGAACAGGCCATCACCGCGCGACTCGATCGCGAAAATATAGCTCGATGAATAGACCTGAACGATTCCAAGACCCAGAAGTGCAAAAGCGACGAGCCATAGCCCAGTCACTCGATGTGACGACGTACTCATGCCTTCAAATTTACGATGCTTTTTAACCGTTGTCCCCGTTGAATCGAAGGCAACCGGCACCTTGGGCCTTGGTCGAGTCCGTCTCGTGCAGGGCCCAGAAACGAGAAAGCCCCTCGCGCTAACGGCAAGAGGCTTTACGAATCAGCTCAAATCCTACAGCTAGCGACTTGTACGGCGAGCAGCATTTGGACGAAACTCCGAACGAGAGAACGTCGCGGGAGCACTGTCTTCATTTTCAGACTGAGCCTCTCCGGCATTGGCCGCCGACGAAGCCGTCGCCGCAATCGCAAGACCCAAGATACCCATCGAGCCTGACGCTTTTGTTATCTTCGTAAGTCCGGCCCTTTCGATCCAGGCATTCAGCGCACCCGACTTGGCCTGACCAGTTTTAGTCGTCACTGCTTTTAAGAAATCTGCTGCCGACAACTCTGGGAATCGCTGACCGACTTTTTCATTCAATGCGATTCGCATTTTGTCTTCGTACTGCCGCACTTCAAGAAAGGACATTTTCGCCATCTTTTTCTTTTGAATCTCATTCTCCTCAGCCGTTGGACGAAGAGATTCAAGATAAGCCTGGCGCGCTCCATTGCGCTCAAACATCGCATCTCGGGCCGCAAAAGAAGCCGTCAGTCGAGTTTCAGAAATCCCTGACGTCTTTTCAAATGACGCGACGACTGCTTTCTTTGCTTCTTCACCCTTTGCCGCCTCTAGGCGCTGATACAAATTAAATAGCTGCTCTTGGATATAGAGCATCTTCTCGTTACCTGTGACCAGCACCTTACTCGAACCATCTTTCGCCTTAAATTCTCCTGGCAGGATATGGTGAATCAGTTCGTCTGGAAAACTCGTAATTTCAGTTCGCATTTGACCCAGAAGCTTCGTGTAGCCGGTCGCTCTGCCATATGCTTCTGGAGGCGTAGGCGAGCGCTCGATCGGCCTGAATGACTCCACTCCACTATTCGGCCCGACACTGCTATTGTTAATCACATGCCGACCGTACTCTTCATAGCCCTTAGAACTTGTGTCCCATAACGAACGCTCCACGGGCTTTGTTCCCGGAGGGTAAGGCGGCACCGAAGAATAGGGGCTCGGCACTCCTTCACGAACGCCAAGTCGATAGAGTTCTGCCTTGTGATCATAGCCCGACTTCTTCACAGATGGGTCCGGCACGTACCCTCGAGATCTCGCCTTTTTGTCGGCCTCTCGACTTTGCCAAGCCAATGTATTCTGCAGAACCGGGAGGTCTCTTTGCGCCTGCTGGTAGACGGTGGACTGCGGATTTCGAGTTCTCAGATCCTCTTCTGCCTGAGCGATCTTCGCTTTTGTCTCCTTCATGTAAGCCATCCAGTTTACATTTGTGGCCTGAGCCATGACGTTTGAAGCCATGAAGCTGATCGTACCAACGATAGCGACTTTTCCGATTGTGTTCATGGTGCTCGAGAGTTTAGACATTCCGTCCTCCGGCTTTCTCAAAAAAATTTCGCAACACCGGAATGTAATGCGAGCCGTGTGCCACGCCATGCACCTGCGACACTCACGTTGATCGATATCACATCTCAAGTTGAAACAGCCTGCGTAGCAGCGCTTAACAGGCGGCAACTAGTTCGACACGCAGTTCGCGTTATTTGCTTGATCGCCGTGCCGATTGCGAAGTGTCGTACTTGGCGCAAAAAAGCCTCCGCTGTTACGCGAGAGGCTTTTCAATTTACAATAGGCCTAAAGCCGCAGGTTTATTTGCTGATACGACGACGAGATTCAGGACGAAACTCTGATCGAGAGAATATAGGCGCTGCACCCGCAACAGGCGCTTCGCCCGCAACAGGCGCTGCACCCGCAACAGGCGCTTCGCCCGCAATAGGCGCTGCACCCGCAATAGGCGCTGCACCCGCAATAGGCGCTGCACCCGCAATAGGCGCTGCACCCGCAATAGGCGCTGCACCCGCAATAGGCGCTGCACCCGCAATAGGCGCTG
>JAEUWE010000483.1 GCA_016791465.1 Pseudobdellovibrionaceae bacterium | reverse complement strand
GGTCTATATCGGCGCGGTTTTATTTATGCTGCTGTTTTCAAAATCGATCGTCGTGACACTGGCCGGTGATAAATTCGCCGAGGCCGCGCGCTATCTGTCCTTTGGCGCATGCGCAGAGCTGATGCGAATGCTCGGCAATCTCTTTGCACTCTATAGCCAATCGGAACGACGCACACATATGACGATCGCTCCCTACTTGAGCGGCGCCGCAGTTGGACTAATCGGTGCCGCACTGATTCAACCTGATCAGCTTGGTTTCGCTATTGTTGCTGGCCAGTTCGTGACGCTCGCGGGTCTTTCTCGTGCAACACTCAAGGATGTCGCTGCTCAAAGCTTACGGTTGCCATTGAAGACAGTTCTGATCTTCGCACTGACTCCAGCAGTGGCAGCACTGCTGCTTCAGGCCCTTTCTCTTCCTGCAATCGTATCGGTCGGTCTCGGCGCGGTCGCGATGGCAGGCGCCACGATCGCACACTGGCGCAGGCTTCGCGGAGATGCTCAATGAGCCAACCAAGAGTCTGCATTTGTATTCCGACCTACAATGCCGCGGACACTCTCGCGGCGACCCTTCGGTCCGTACTTGCGCAAACACATCGGAATCTCGTCATCAAAATTTTCGATAATGCCTCAACGGACTCGACACTACAGCTTGTAGAATCATTTAAAGAGAATGATCCGCGGATTCAGATCTATACGAGTGATACGAATCTTGGCGGCGAGGGAAACTTTACTCGGTGCTTGAAGGCCGCAGAGGGTGACTACACCGCGATCTATCATTCAGATGACCTCTATCATCCAACGATCGTTGAAGAGTCGGTGGGGTTCCTTGAAAAGCATCGAGACTGTGGGGCCGTTGCTGTACACGCGCTTTTGATTGATGAAAAGGCTCGGATCACAGGTGAGCGTTTTTTGCCAAACGAACTGCGGCGCCAAGGCGAGGCCGTACTCAATGAAGCGGCCTTCCTTGGGCTGGTTTCGCTCTATGGAAATTTCGTCACTTGTCCGTCTGTCATGGCTCGATCCCAGCTGTACCGCGATACGATTGCGCAGTGGAATGGACGCGAGTTCAAAACATCCGCCGACCTCGATGTTTGGTGGCGCATAACACAGATGTCGCGCCTTGGCGTTTTGACAAAGCCGCTCATGAGCTACCGCGTCTCGCAAGCCAGCTTCACTGTTCGCGAAACAAAACGCCGATTGACTCGACACGATCTGTTTCTTGTCATCGACCGCATGCGAGAAACTCGACCTGCGATGCAAACAAAGCTCGCGGTGGCTCGAATCGAGTTTCTCGAGTTCAAAGATATCGCTCTTCGACGTTGGAACATTGTGCGTTCGAAGGCGCCGGATCCGCTTCCGCGCTTTCATGGCTCGTGGTTGTCTCTTTTAAAGACGGGCTTCACGTCTCGATTTCATTTTAAGTTTTTGCTCGCAGGCGTCGGCCTCTTTATTCTGACCGGTCTACTTCGCGGAGGCAAACCATGACGATCGTGTACGCGCTTCGCAATCTCGAGGGCGGTATTCGACGCCACGTGATCGCCCTGATCGAGGGCGCTGTTCGCGCCGGGCACACCGTTTACCTGATCACCGACTTCTCTCAGGCGGATCAGAACGCTCGCCGCTGGACGCAGCCCACTGAACGCTTTCATTTGATCGACATCAAGATTAAATCGGCTCCTGGCCCCTGGGATATCTGGTCGCTACTACATGCCCGTCGAGCTCTGCACAAACTTCGAGCGAAGCCCGATATTATCCATGGTCACGGCGCTAAAGGTGGAATACTTGCACGTGTACTGGCGCTCTGCTTGCGATGTAAATCCGCCTACACGCCCCATGGCGGAAGCATTCACGCCATGCACGGTGCCGTTCTTAATTTCTTGTATCGAGGAATCGAACGCCTCCTCGTCCCCATGACGGACCGACTGATTTTTGAAAGTCCGTACTCGATGGACGAGTTTGCAAAGCGTGTTACCGATGCCGGCAGCAAAGCTGTACTCAACGTAAACGGCATCCCCGAGGTGACTCCTGATCTCGGTCCATGGCCCCGAAGCCTTGGCTCTTCGACTGATCCGCTTCATATTGCAGCCTTCGGACTCCTTCGTCCTATCAAGGGTTTTGACACTTTGATCGATGCTCTCAGTGAACTTCGAAAATCAGGAGTTTTATTTAGTGCCGCGATTTTCGGCGAAGGTGCGGAACGCGCGAGTCTTGAGGCGAAAGTTCGTGAACTGGGGTTGAGTCATTGCGTACGACTACCGGGAGAGACCGCCGATACCCTATACGAAATGCGCCTCGCCCATATTGTTATTCAACCTTCGCAGTTTGAGTCCTTTGGTCTGGTCACACTCGAGGCGCAAGCTCTCGGACGCGCCGTCATTGCAACCAACGTCGGCGGCCTCAAACACCTCATCACCGATGGTGCGACTGGACTTCTTGTCGAACCGAAGTCTCCGACACAGATTAAAGAAGCGATTCGCCGAATTCTCAATAACCCCGACGCAGCCCTAGAAATGCGAAAGTCAGCGGCCGATCAAGCTCGCGAGTACTACTCCGATACGGCCATGGTGAACGGCGCACTCTCGATTTACGAATCGCTCTGCCCGAAGGAGACACGATGAGTTCAGTAAAACGCACTCTACCCTACACACTTGCTCTCTATGCCGTGGCGGTCTTGACCACGATGGCCGGAATGGAGATTTTTGGCTGGCTCTCTTTCGCACTCACGCTTGTGATTCTGATCGGCGATCGCAGTTGGATCAAAAGACCGATATTGGAAAAATCAGACTGGGCGTTTATCGGTCTCATGGTCGTTATCATCTTAAGCGCTCTGATCGCAGCGCCGCCGGCGAGCGACAAGGTCTTCATCATCGGCAATGCTCGCTTTGTTTTACTTTTTATCGGTTTGCGACTCGCGCTTGAGTTTGTCGGCCTCCAGCGCATGGAGTCTTTTTTTCGCGTCCTTGTGGTTTTAGTCGGGTTGATTTCGGCCTACACGATTTTCCAGCACTTCACTGGTATCGATTACATTCGTGGTCACCGCGAGCCCGTGAGTAAGGTCTTCTTTGGCGACAGCTTTGCCTACCGCGGTCGCGGTATGTGGGGCCACCCGGTGACTTTCGGACATTCGATGGCGCTCTCGTTCTGCATGGTTGCGGCCTATGCGGTGACTCTTCCTTTTAAAAATCGCTGGAAGTGGATTGCGACTGTGGTCGCTGTCTTGTCGGCCTTGAGTCTTCTCTGGTCCTACACTCGCGGCGCTTGGATCGGTGTCGCGGCGGCTGTCGCGATTATGACAATGTATCTTGGGCGTCGTATCGCCGGGATCGCCGCCAGCTCTGGAGTAG
>JAEUWE010000471.1 GCA_016791465.1 Pseudobdellovibrionaceae bacterium | reverse complement strand
TTTTGGGTTTTGGTCTTATGGGGAATGCTCGCGCGGCCGACAAAGAAACGCGCGATCTTTTGATTAATAAACTCACTCAGGTCTACAGCAGCTTGGCTCCTGTCGATACCTCGCGGACGCCCATCACATTGCGTCTTGCCGATCTCCATGCCGAGCGCGCACGCGCCGCCGCGATGGATGAACTTCAGAATGGCTGCACAGTATGTGTCGCGGGCAAAGAGGATCGTCAAAAAGCGCTTCGCTACTATCAGGAAGTGATGCCGAAGCTTTCCGAAGGCCAGTTGGCGAAAGTTCTGCCGCAAGTGGGCCATCTCTTTGAGATGATCGGACAAGAAAGCAAGGCGGTTGAAATTTACGAAAAAGTTGTTCGTGAGAACAAGCAACCAGAAGCCGTTGCGGAAGCGAATCTCTCGCTTGCAGAGGTTCACTTCAAGCGCCGTAACTTTGAAGGCGCCAAGAAGTATTACACTGCTGTTCTCGCGACATCGCAGTCAGGCTCAAAGGGCTTGGCAGCGTATCGTCTGGCGTGGTGTGAGTTCAATACTGGAAAACTCGAAGAGTCGATTGCGGGTTTAAAAAAGATTCTGGTTACTCCAGAGCTTTCATCGCGGTCGGCATCGGCCGGTGTCATTCAGGTTGATCGTCAGTTCCAAGAAGAGGTGTCGCGCGATTTGGCGACGTTCTTGGCGCGAAAACAGGTGACGGTCACTGAAGCAAAAATGATTTATGATTTGAGCCCCGATACGGTGAAGCTTGCGAATTTGGCCTATTTGGCCAACGAGGCTGAGCGTCTTGGGCAAAAGCAGTCGGCGGTTACACTGTGGAGATTCTCGCAGGAGCGTCAGACAAAGCCCCGTGCACGCGTTGAGGGGCATATCCGCATTGGTCAGCTCGAGATGGAGCAAAAGAATGCCAAGGCGGCAGGCCAAGAGTTTGAGCTCGCCATGAATCTTTGGCCTTCGGTTATCGGCAGTGCGCAAGATGATGAGGCCAAAGAAATGAAGGCTCGTCTGCGCAAGTTTGTTCTCGACTGGAATCGCAGTGAAAAGACGGCGCCAAGTGATGAATTGGCCGCATCTTATAAGACCTATATTGCAACCTTCCCAGCTGAAGCCGATATGACGGTGTGGGCTGCTCAGGTCTATCGTGAGAAGAAGCAGTATCAGGACGCCATCAGTCTTTATCAGAAGGGCGCTCAGCTTTATTCTGCACAAATGAAAGCCGCTGCCAAAGCGGATGAGAAAAAGACAGCTGCAGATGCGATGGAGAGCGCGCTTTTGGCGACAATCGAAACTGGCGAACTATCAAAAGACCAGGGTCTTTTGGTTTCAGCCTACGATTCTTATTTGGCGCTTTCGGTTGAACGTAAACGCGAGATCGAGGTCCTCTATCAAAAAGCCCATATTACTTATGAAAAGGGTGATCATGGTGCTGCAGCCGACCAGATGCGATCAATCGCGTTCATGACTCAGGCCAAATCACCTGATGCATTGAAGGTTCGAATTCAGGCGGCGGATCTGGCGCTCGATGCTCTTGTTCTTCTGAAGGACGATGAGAAAATTGAAAAGTGGGCGAAAGACTTTGCGCAGCTCTTCCCTAAAGAAGCGGCGGACTATGCAAAGGTTGCTCGTAAGTCTGTTCTGACCCAATCAGCGGCTTTTGCTGCGGGTGAAAAGGCCAACTTCGAGCGCGCATGGCAGGTGCTTTCTCGCTTCGATCTCGCGTCGACAACGGTCGAAGATAAAGCAGCCTATTTGAAGAATAAGCTGATTCTCGCGGAGAAGACTGGTCGCTTTGCTGAAGCGCGGGATACTGCGGATCAGATGTTGAAGTCGCAATCGACCTCGGCAGAAGATCGTCAGTATGCTCTGACGCGAAAAGCATGGCTTTCGGAGTTGATCTTGGATTTTGACGGAGCACTGCTGGCAACTCAGCAGCTGAAGCCGACTCCAGTTGTTCCAGAGGAACAGCGTCTTTTGAAACTCGCGATGTATGCGGATTTGGCGAATAAAGATGCGAAGCCGTTCCTGGCGCAATATCTGACGGTCTCTAAGGATGAGGACAAGCAGCTGACTATTGCGACACAGCTCGTGCGTGAAGCGAAAGACCAGGTGAAAGAGATCGAGAAGCAACGTTCAGTTCTGGTGAAAAAGCCGGATCTTTACGCTCGTCTTCTGTTGGAAGTTGCTGCGAAGCTTGGCCGCGTGGACCTGGCAAAGACAGCCATTCAGCAGAAAACGATTGCGACGACTCCATCAGGACGTCTTTTGAGTCGTATGGTGGTTTTGGCTGACGTGGAGAAGGCCAAGGCGACTGTGTCGACTCATCAGCTTGATGGTTCGACACAGAAGAAGCTTGCTTCAACTCTCAAGGCTCGCGTTTCGATGATCGAGGGGCTTGAGAAACTGGCATCGCAAGCGGTCGATAGTGGTGACTGGACGGCACAGCTTGTTGCGCTGGATCTTCTCTCGCGTGAGGCCGAGCGTTTTTATTCCGAAATTTTGTCGCTGCCGGTTCCAGCGGGTCTTTCTGGTGAAGATGAGCAGCAGTATCTCTCGCTGCTTTCACAACAGGCGGCTCCGTACCAGGTGAAGGCTCAGGACGTTAAGAAGAAGGTCGATGAGTTCTGGTCACAGAAAACGGCGATCCAGGCGCTGGAGGCTTCATTGACGGAGTCGACAGGAGCGCTTCGCGGTCTGGTTGTAAAAGAAATCGGTGTGTTGGCAGCGATCGCTCCAGATGCTGTAAAGACTCAGCTGACGGGTCTTGCTGCTCGACCAGAAGCCCAGGCCGCGGTGAAGCCTGCACTGGCTGATATTGAATCGGCTCGCCAAGCGGTTCGCGAGCAGCCACTGAGCAGGGAGCGTCTCGAGAGTCTTTTGAAACTTGAGCGTCAAGCCGGTCGAGTTGCGATGGTTTCTTATCTTGAAGGTCGACTTTCAAGTCTCGGAAGCGGATCAGTGCCAGCGGGCGCATCCGACAAGAAGTGAGGTTTGCAGTGAAACGTTTGATGATGGCTTTTTTGATGATGGTTGTCTCTGTACTGACATCGCAGTCCTTTGCGCAGTCCGATGCAGCTGATGCGGCAAAGACGGCAAAGAAGAAAAAGTCGACTGAGATGAGTTTCGACGATGTTTTGGTTCAGGGTAAATACCATTTCTCTGACGAAGCTGTGACGACCGTTGAAGATGACAACGTTTTGGATGCGCTTTTGGGCGTTCGAACGGACTTTAAGGACCGCGTGAAGAAGTCGACGTCGCGCCACTAAGGTGCAGTCGAGCTTCTCGCGAACGTGATTTTGAACTGAAATGGTAACCTTGGAAGGGTAAGCCGATGAGTGAAGTAAAAAAACTCGGTTTAGAAAACAAAGATGGCGTTGTGGTGCGAGCGATGGCTTGGCCGGCGTCGGAGGCGGAGTCTGCGACGCTGGTGAAGCGTCACGACACAAAGCGCCTCGAGCTTCTTGCTTCGGTGCAGGGCTTGAAGAACCTGAAAGTCGGCTATGACACCTTGG
>JAEUWE010000455.1 GCA_016791465.1 Pseudobdellovibrionaceae bacterium | reverse complement strand
CCTCCTTCAGCGCAACTATTCGATCGTGTACGGTGCGGATATCGTCTCTGGATTTTGGCTGCTTGGCCTTGTGTTCATGAATACCGGGCGAAGTCGCTTTCAGGATGTCGAGTGGTCGAAGATTCTCACCAGTGTCGGTATTCGTCTTGTTCAGCTGCAGCTCTGTTTGATCTATGGGTACACAGGTTTTGAAAAACTCAAAGGGACCGAGTGGTGGGACCAGACGGCGGTTTGGAACGTGCTCGGAAACGATCAATTGATGATGCTGGATTTAAGCGCTTTGCGCTCAGTTCCGCTGGTGATTGCGGTGGTGACCTGGGGGACGATCCTCTTTGAGATCTATATGCCCGCACTGGTTTGGCATAAGCCACTGAAGAAATGGGTGCTGCTTTCCGGTGTCGGACTGCATACCGGAATTGCGGCTATCATGGGGCTCATCTTTTTTAGTTGTACGATGATGTCGTCGTACTTTCTTTTCCTAAGTGACGACGAACTCAAAATGAGTCCGTTCTTCAAACGTCTTTTGCGGATTCAGATTCGAGTACCGCGGTTTGTGAACTGAGGACTGAAAAAATCTGATCCGCGATGCGCACGCCGTCGCAGGCCGCCGAGGTGATTCCACCAGCATAACCCGCACCCTCGCCGGCGGGATACAACCCCGCATGCGAGATCGATTGAAGATCATCATTTGCGCGCGTGATGCGAATCGGGCAGCTTGTTCGCGACTCAACGCCGTGAAGCTGTGCATTTTCAGATATAAATCCTTTCATCTTTCGATGAAATGCCTCAATCGAAGCCCGAAGTCGCTCAGTCAGATCGGGTGGCAGCATGAGGTCAAGTCGAGTCGGAACAACACCTGATGGTGAGCTTGAGGGAACAGCACCGCCAGCGCGGCCCTTCATAAAGTCGGTGAGTTTTTGAACCGGCAGCGCTCTTGTGCCTGGGCTTGCGGTCTGTGTGGCTTGATAGGCAGCCTGTTCAAGTTTTCGTCTGAACTTCATCCCGCCGCGCAGATCTTTGCCAAATCGCTTCTCGTGATCGATTGAGACGACAATGGCGGCATTGGCAAATGGCGAGTTTCGATTGTAGTTCGACATCCCGTTTGAAACGATGCCGTCGGCTTCCGTTCCGCTCGAAAGTACGTAGCCGCCAGGGCACATGCAAAATGAGTAAACGCCGATACCTGAGTTCTGATCGTGATCCGCGAGGCGGTAGTTTGCGGCCCCCAGTTTTGGGTGATTCCAAGCATCGCGAAATTGAATTTTATTGATCTCAACCTGTGGATGTTCGATGCGAAGACCAAGCGCGAAGCTCTTGCCTTCCAGCGCGACACCTTGTTCTTCAAGTGAGTCGAAAATGTCTTCAGCCGAGTGCCCCGTGGCGAGCACGATGTGATCTGAAAAGAACTCTCTGCCGTCGTATGTGCGAACACCAACGGCGCGGGCACTTCGTCCACCTGTGGACTCCTGTTTGAGGATCAACTCTTTCATTGGGGTGTCGAAATGAATCTCACAGCCGTTGGCGAGCAAGAAGGCGCGGAGTTTCGGGATGACACGGCGAATGCGGTCGGAGCCGACGTGTGGGTTTGAGAGATAGCGGATCTCTTCAGGCGCTCCAAATCGCACGAGGCGATCCATGACGTATGGAATAAATGGCGACTTGATGCGGGTGATGAGTTTTCCGTCGCTATAAAGGCCAGCTCCGCCTTCGCCCATACAGACGTTGTTGTTTGGATCAAGCTCACCATAGCGCCAAAAACGATTGATTTGGCCAATGCGTTTTTCGCCGGGGCTTCCGCGCTCAAGGATCGTGCAGGGTATGCCGCGCTCAACCAGGCGAACGGCAGCGAAGAGCCCCGCTGGGCCGGTCCCGATGATGAGTGGCCGACTGGTCGATGAGGCTGGAAGCGGTCGGCTCAAACGATCGGGATCGAGATTGGGAATCTCGGGTTTTTCGCCGTTTTCAAAGACCTCGATTGAGTACACCCAGTACGGTACGCGCGCTGAGCGCCTGGCGTCGACGCTTTGGCGTAAAATGCGATGGCCCGAATAGCCTGGGACCATCCGTTTGAGAAGGTCAGTGAGGCTCGCATCCGAGCTTTGGTTGAGGTCGACTTCAAGATCGCGGAGAATTTGGCTCATGGGTGGTTGTCAAATAACACAGTTCTGTGTCGCATGAAACGTCTAGACAGGGGCAAGGCTGCGATTAGAATTTACTCCATGTCACTTTCATCAGTTCTAAAAGAAAAAGCGATGGATCTTGTCATGCCCATCCTTCCAAAAGACGACCTCAGTCATTGGGCGGGGCGCCTGATGCATTTGGAGCTTCCTGGGCCCCTACGTGAAGCCTCGATTTCGGCCTTTGCAAAGGCCTATGGGATTCATATCGAGGAGGCTGAAAAGCCGCTCGCCGAGTATCGCTCGATAGGTGATTTTTTCACTCGAAAGCTCAAACCGGGTGTGCGACCACAGGCCGAGGGCTTTGCTCATCCTTGTGATTCGAAAATTGCCGAGGCGGGCCTCATCACAGCTGGCAATCTCATCCAAGCCAAGGGCATTCACTACCGCGCGAGCGACCTCTTGGGCGATGGGCCGCGGGCCGAGCGCTACGAGCAGGGTGCATTTATCACGTACTATCTGTGTCCGACGGACTATCACCGCGTGCATATTCCAGACGCCGCAAGAGCGCTTTGGCGCAATCATATTCCGGGTGCGTTTTGGCCAGTGAATGCGTGGAGTATCGCGAAGATCGACAATCTCTACTCGATCAATGAGCGCGTTGCGGTTGAGTTTGAAACCGCCCCAGGCGATCGATTCTGCATGGTGCTGGTGGCGGCAACAAACGTCGGGAATATCAAGATTGATTTTGATCCCGAAGTTTCAACGGAGCCTCGAGGTTCAGGTCGTCACTCCAAAGCGCGCGAGTATCAACCGCCTCTTTCGATTGCGAAGGGTGGCGAGGTCGGTTTGTTTGCGATGGGAAGCACAGTGGTGATGCTTCTTGAGAAGAAGCTTGTCGATCGCATCGGGCTCGATGGTGCACGACTGTCTTCGCTTTCGGGACGGTCAGTTCAGGTGGGTCAGGCGGTCTCGATCTAGACGAAAATCGAGACCGATGGCGGTGCGCCTAACGAGTTCATGACAATTTAATTTGGTCGTCGTGTTGGCGTGAAGCATGATTGTGGCTATGAGTACCACTTCATCTCGCATGAGCATCAAAGCGCGTTTAATTCTTTTAGCAATGAGCACGCTGTCCGCCGTCGTTGCGCTTCTCGTGCTCTATGTTTTGCCGCAAATTGAACAGCAGTTCATTCATGGTCGTGAGGAGAGCATGCGGGCGGTTGTCGAGGTGGCGAGCGCAGTCGTTGAAAACCTAAAGAAAAAGGAAGGAAAGGGCGGGCTCACGCGAGAGCAAGCCCAGGCGTTGGCGATAGAAGAAATAAAGGCGCTTCGCTATGGCCGTGACGAGTATTTTTGGATCAACGACTTTATCCCGCGTATGGTGATGCATCCGCTAAAGCCCGCTCTCGACGGACAGAATATCGCGGATATGAAAGATCCCAATGGCCAGTATCTCTTCCGCGAGATGGTCGAAGTCGTAAAAAAAGAGGGCAGCGGTCTGGTGCGCTATCAATGGCCGAAGCCTGGGGAGGAGAAACCTGTCGACAAGGTTTCTTACGTGCGGGGAATTGCAGATTGGAATTGGATTATCGGAAGTGGCGTTTACATCGACGATATCCAAAAGCAGTTTGCGACGTTCCGAAAGCGAATTCTGATTGGCATTGGTCTTAGCGTTTTGTTTTCGATCATTGTCGCGATTGTGATTTCAGACCGCTTGGCAAAAAGATTGAGACAAGTGACGGCAAGTCTGAAGACGGCCAGCGTTTCGGTGGCCCAAGTGAGTGAAAGGCTATCGGTAACAAGCACGGACCTTTCAAGCACAGCAGCCGAGTCGGCGGCGAGTTTTGAAGAAACCGTGGCCAGCGTGAACTTGTTGACGGAGCTGTCGCAAAAGACGGCGCAATCGGCGTCGCATGCAGCTGAGCTTTCTAAAAAATCATCGTTCCAAGTGGAAGAGGCTGATCGTGAAATCGTGAAACTCAATGCTGCGATGAAGGATATTACTGAGTCCTCAAAGAAAATCGAGGCGATCAACACGGTGATCGACGATATCGCCTCACAGACCAATCTCTTGGCGCTCAATGCCGCGGTTGAAGCGGCGCGTGCGGGTGAGCAGGGGAAGGGTTTTGCGGTCGTGGCTGAGGCGGTGCGGGGGCTTGCGCAGCGAAGTTCGGCAGCTGCGAAAGACATCTCGCAGCTGATCAAGCAGTCGACCGAGAAGACCTCACAAGGGGCCTCGATTGCCGAGCAGAGTCGGGTGGTATTGGGAAGAATCGTTCAGTCGACCAATGAAACGACGACGATTGTCAGCGGGATCGCAACCTCGGTTCATGAGCAGTCGACGGGGATTGGGCATATCAATCAGGCGATGCTGGAAATTGATCGCGCAACGCAAACGAACGCGGCATCCGCTGATGAGATTGCGAGGCTCTCGCAGACCATGCATCAGCAATCCGCCAACCTCGATGAGCAGGTGACTCATCTCGATATGGAAATTTCAGGAAGCCGCGGCTCATAAAAGCCGCGGCTCATAAAAGCCGCGGCTCATAAAAGCCA
>JAEUWE010000441.1 GCA_016791465.1 Pseudobdellovibrionaceae bacterium | reverse complement strand
AATGGTTCGACGACGCATACTTATGCTTTCCAGAGTGGAGCGCGTGGTCCGTACATTGAGGTTCCGACCGGAGAAACGGTAACTCCGAATGGGGGGACGACGGAGGCACATTTCGGTAAGTTGAAGGTGAGTGGTGGTGCGTTCACCGCTCCAACTGGCGTGATGCAGATAGGGAATGACTATTACTACAGCTACACTGACGGCTTTGTCGTCAGTAGCGGCACTTTCACGCACAATAACGGTACCGTCGAGTTTATGGGTTCTTTTTCCAGCTCAAACAATGATCGATACACTGTCATTGATGCACCGCCTGGTGGGCTTCATCTCTACGACGTCGTTATGAACGTTCGTGACACGAGCACTCTCTACAATCATGGTTACGTTGAAATTTCAGCGGGAGATACAGTCATCGTGAATCATGATCTGACGCTAAAGAATGGTCGATTTGATGGCGGAACGATTGATCTCTACGGTTCGCTATTTGTTCAGTGTGCTGGCGGCAATGCCACAACATCTGATGTCTGCGCCGATGGCGGTACGGTTGCTGTTCGTTTTGTCGGCACGGGTACTCAAACGGTGACCCAGGCATCGGGCGGCTTGCCTCCGCAAGGGGTTTGGACGGTGAACAAGTCTGGAGGGTCGGTCCTGCTTGGATCGGCATTGGGCTTAAGCGGAGCCAACCAGGATCTGACGATTACCTCTGGCACGGTTGATATGGCGGGCTACAACCTGACGGTCGCGCGCAATATCTCAAATAGCGGCACTCTGAAGCGCGGAAACAGTCCGACCTGCGGAACAGTCTCGCAGGGCGGAACCTATAGCGGTGCGGCCGCGATTTGTCCGTGAGGTACCTTCTTCCTTTTGGCGACTCACTGAGTCGCCAAAAGGAAGAAGGTACCTTTCGTTTCATTGTGAGGCACTCGTCCTCTCAAAAAATGGACAGAAAGTTCCGATAAGCCCCTGTTAGGAATCGCGATTTCAACGAGGTACGTAACCGCTTGCGGAATCTAGCGTTCTTCTTCTTGTTGATGCTGTCGATGGTGCTCTCGGGCTTAACCCAGGGGCAGCATATGCTTTTCCATCTGCTTGGCGCGGGTCAGCCGATTGCGAACTTCACTTCGACTTCACAGACCGTTGCTGAAAGCACGGGAGTATGGGCGGGCTGGTCTTCGAATCTCAGTGCGTGGACGAAGCGACGGCAGATCTTAGTTGATGGTGTGAGCGGAGCGCTGACCGACTTTCCAGTGATGATCAAGCTTGATTCTACTCGTATCGACTACGGGCAAGTGCAGTCGGCGGGGCAGGATCTTCGTTTTACAAATGATGCGGGAACGCTTCTTTCCTATCAGATTGAAAAGTGGGATGCGGCGGGAACATCGATTGTTTGGGTGAAAGTTCCAACACTTGCGGCGTATCCGACGAAGAGTTCGATTTGGATGTACTACGGGAATACCTCTGCGAGCGATGCGCAGTCGTCTGCGACGTGGGATGCAAACCATCGAGGTGTATGGCATTTGAGTGGAAATGGAAATGATGCGACATCGAACGCCAATAACGGAACCGTGACTGGAGCGGTATCTGCCGCGAGCCAGGTCGGGAATGGTCTATCATTTTCGGCGGCCGGCGACCGCGTTCAATTGCCCGACACGATGCTATCGAATAACTCGGTGGCGACAGTTGAGGGCTGGTTTAAAACGTCAGCGACGGATGTACCCGTATTCGGTTGGAGTAGTACCGCTTATCCAACGGCTCCTACTGGAAGTTATGTTCCTTCACTTTACATTGGCAATGACGGAAAACTTCGCGGTGAGCAAT
This sequence comes from Pseudobdellovibrionaceae bacterium, assembly GCA_016791465.1. Taxonomy (GTDB): domain Bacteria; phylum Bdellovibrionota; class Bdellovibrionia; order Bdellovibrionales; family JAMPXM01. Next base: position 1,178 of record JAEUWE010000441.1, on the reverse strand, counting down.
GGATGGGATCTGCAACGCCGATAACGACGTCGGGAACTGTGAATGATGGAGCTTGGCACTATGTGGCACTTGTCATTAATTCGACGACGCAGAGTCTTTACCTTGATGGTCAGCTGGCCGGAACTTTGGCGGGAACGGTGTCACTCTATACACCGATGAAACACTATATTGGCTTGGCCTATGGTGGCACTTGGCCAGCAACGGCGGGAGGCTGGCGGACATTGAATGGGTCTGTCGACGAGCTTCGTATTTCAACGAATGCGCGATCGGCGGACTGGATTCAAGCAACCTACTTATCGGCGCGTGATGAATTGACGACCTTCCGTAGCGAGGAGACGCCGACTTCGGGTGCTGCGATCATCACGGTTCAGCTCAATACGTCCGCAACGACCACGATCACGATTCCCTACACAGTGAGCGGTACGGCGACAGCCGGCACGGATCATTCGCGTGTGAGCGGAAATCTTGTCATTAACGGTGGAAGTTCAAGCGGAAGTCTGAACACCTATGTGCTTCGCGATAACTTAGTTGAAGGCAGTGAAACTGCCATTTTAACGCTCGGTACGCCGACAGGTGCGTCACTTGGGCCCGATACCGTTCACACGGTGACCATCACGGATGAAGTGCTGTCGCCGCCCAATGCCGTGGACGACAGCATCAACGTTACAAACTTTAGTGCTGTGACAATTTCGGTTCTTTCAAACGACACGGATGCCAATGGCGATACACTGACGATCACAGCGGTCGGCAGTCCAACATCGGGAACCGCTGTGCGTGTTGGGCAGACGATTCGCTATACACCGACACAAGACTTTCCGGCGACGGACTCGTTTACCTATACGATTAGCGATGGTCGCGGCGGTACCGACACAGCAACGGTGACAGTGAACTATCAAATTCCATTCACGTGGATCGGCAGCGGCGCTGATGCAAATTGGACGACGACGGCGAATTGGCTTGGCGGAGTGGTGCCAGGTGCAAGTGATACGGCGTACTTCAACAACCAGTGTACGACATATTGCAATCCGTCCATCAATGGCAATGTTTCGGTTGCCGGAATAAGAATGAACACCAGCTTCGCTGGAACAATCGCGCAGAACAACACGAATACCATTACGATTGGAACGAGCGGATGGACTCAGCGCGCGGGAACTTTCACGGGTGGAGATTCGGCGATC
>JAEUWE010000430.1 GCA_016791465.1 Pseudobdellovibrionaceae bacterium | reverse complement strand
AAATGCCGCGAACAGAGTTTTCACCTCTTCCAGAGTCGGTCGTAAACAATTCGTCCAATTTGCTAGTCGTCGATCAACTGCGTCTCGACTATCCCCGCAATGCGACGACTGGCCGCCGCGCCGCTGCGGTCCCTGCTCTTAAATCGCTGATCGGCCTGCGGTGGACCGTCGTGAATCAGGGCAAAGACAGCGCCAGCCGCCTCAAAGCCGCAATAGCGCTCGGTTCGTCAGGAATGATTCAAACTGGCGACGTTATCTTGAGCTTCCGCCCAGAGTGGTACGCCAGCCTCCCGTATTCTCACCTACAATTGGGAGTCAGTCACACCGGCGTCGCCCTCCTGACCCCCAATAACGACGGCTCGCAGACGCTTCACAATGTCGATATGCCTCTCGATTCGGAAACATGGGGCGGAGTGAACAACGATTTTTTAAACTCTAAGCACTATGTCGAAGCACCTTACCTCCATATCGTTCGCCCCGTTGCGCTTCACGATGGAGTCAACGACGAACAAGAACGCCAAAACGTAGAGCAGTGGCTCCTGCTTCTTCGCAAAAATGCATCGAAGTTCTACAAGAACCCGCTCTCGTTCAATAGCGACTACATGACCTCAAACTACAAAACTGATGATGACGGCAATGCCGACCTCACCTTCGTCGCTGATCTTGCTCGTCTATCCCTTGGTGGCCGTGTTCAGGGACGCTATGGCAGTAAGGGCTACTCGATGTACTGTTCAGAGTTTGCATGGGCCGTCCTCTCGCTTCGCGAATGTGATCCCAATGTCGAGAAAGAGGCGTTTCTGCGCGGAGAAACTCCGTCTTGTGTAAAAGAGATCATGCCGGCGATGCCGATCCTCGGAAACTATCAGACAGCCTTCTCGCTTCCCGACGGTTCAAAGAAAACTCTCGATGGCGCTCCACTCGAAGTGGGCCTTGCTGACGGCGCCATGATGATCGCCGACGTGATGACCCGCGAAGATGAAACCACCGCCCGTCGCAATAAGTTCATCCGTGGCACCTTCATCACCGCAGCCGGTAAGCCCGAGCATATTTCATCAGGCCACCTCGCCGTACAGAAAGGCATCCTCGCCAAAAATCCGAAGTTTTTCGAACTTCTCGCCGGATACTTCAATCTGGCTGGCGACATTCGCTACATGAATCCAATGTCACTCACCGCTACTGATCAGGCCAAACTGCAACAGATCGTCGGTCTTCAGCTCGGGTTTAACGAGCGCATGGAGCTCGACCGAAATGGAGATCCCGTACTTGAAAATGGCCGTCCGGTGCTCAAGGCTGGACCGGTGAACTACTCCCCTACGGCATTCCTCGTCCACGCTCTTCTGCCGCGCGGAGAAAAACTGAAAGCATTCAGCTACGTGACATCAGTCACCTTTATTCCGACTGAGAAAATGCGTGTTCTCGAGAGCCAGCTCAGCAACTCAAACTAGTGCATCCGACAGGTCCAGTTTCTGAGCTGGACCTTGTCTCTCGATATGCCGCAGAGATGAACTATTGGGTATATGAGATTACTCTATATACCCGTGGTTTTCTTCCTCGCCTGCTTCATCACTGTCGCGCAGGCGGCGTCATCGCCAACCGACAAATTCCATAACGGCGACCTCATTTTTCATCAGTCCAAAAGTCGCCAGGCCGCCGCGATTCTCGAGGCCACCGGGTCACCATGGAGTCATGTCGGAATGCTTTTTCAAAAGGGCAAAGACTGGTATGTCGTCGAAGCCATCCAGCCCGTTCGCATCACGCCATTACCGACCTTCGTCGCCCGAGGGCGTGACAACAGTTATCGCGTTTATCGTGTTCGCGGAATTACCGAGAGCGAAGTCGTTGCGCTTGAGGATGCCATCGTTCCACATCTCGGAAAAAACTATGACATCTTCTTTGAGTGGAGCGACGACACAATTTACTGTTCAGAGCTCGTCTACAAGACATTGTTCGCTGCCACAGGTAAAGAGATTGGCCTTATTCAAAAGTTCTCCGATCTCAATCTCAATGGTCCCCTCATCCAGGAGCTCATTCGACAGCGCTACAAAGACACAGGTAAGACCTTTAATCCAAACGAACCCATCGTCACCCCGGTGAGCCAGCTCGAAGACAGCGATCTCGACCTTGTCGTCAAAGTCGGCCGATACTGACCGGGTGTTGTTTGCTTATCGTTCTCGGCCACATTCTTACCGCAATTTTCATTTTTCAGTTAACTTCGTCGGTACCTCAACAAGAGAAATGAGCGGCAACAAATAGGTCCATGAAATGACTTCCTTTAAATGGTGTTAACATTTTATTAATAATGCCGTCGCAAAATGTCCCCTCCATTAAGATCTCTCAAATTCTCGTTTCGCATTGAGACCGTCGCTCATTCTCGCCCAACCGCCTTCCGATAGATGCCTCACCACGAGGAGGACGGATCTATGAACGTGTCACTTCACATCCCATATCGGCTCATCACCCTGATCAGCACCATACTTCTGATGACCGCTCCAGAAAACACCTTTGCAGCTGGAGAATGTTCCCGGAAAGCGGCTGAGAAGAAAGTGACGGAGGTCTGTTCCGAAATTTCCAAACTGGGCGAGGACGCGCAAAAGGCATGGCCCGATGGCCTTCTCTACCAAAACTGTGGCGACAACTACGTCTGGATTCAAGACACTGATCCCAAAGTCACAATGATCATGCATCCGATTAAACGCCGTCTCGATGGCAAGTCCCTCAAAGAGCATGTCGACGAAAATAAATTTCCTCTTTTCGTCGAGTTCGACAAGGCTGCCAAAGCCAAAGCTGGCGGAGCTTGGGTTGACTACCTCTGGTCCAAACCGGGAGCGGAAAAGGCCACTGCTAAGACATCTTTTGTAAAGGCCTGCAAGGCGCCAAATGGAAAAGTCTGGATCGCGGGCTCGGGAGTATGGAAGGCCGACGCGAAATAAGGGACTCAAGGTGAACATGAAATCGATGATCTTCTTTCGCTCTATCAGCTTGCGCGCACAGGTCACTCTCTTGGCTATCGCTGCTGCGGCGCTAGCCACAGTCACGATGGCATCGATCTCATATGTGAAAAGTCGATCCGCTCTTTGGCAAATCGCCGAAAGTCAAACGAAGGCCACCGCTGCAGTCGCCAAAAGCCGAATCAGCGACTACTTCAAGCAGTGCGAAGATAACACGCGGATTCTTGCCGAGAATCGGCTCGTTGAGGGTCTCTTTCTTGCTTACGAGGGCGCATTCTTTGGTGCCGGCCTCAAAGTCGGAACAGACAATCAGGTGAGCGAGACAGCGTTTGCATCACTCGATCGCTCCTATCGCCCTAAGACCGACTCCTTGCTCGACTCCTATCACTTGGCAAACCTACTTCTCGTCAACATCAACGGTCAGATCATCTACTCGGCTAAACCCGATCCCGACAGTCACTTCATTGGACGCAGCCTCTCAAAAGGTGAACTCAAAAATTCACGGCTCGCGGCCTGCGTCGCTCAGGCACAGAATGGAAAAGTCGGAGAAATTTATTTTGCCGACTATGAGTACAACAAAACTGCAAAACGTACTGTTGCATTCCTTTGCACGCACACCAAAGCCGAATTCGATCACCTCTCAGAGGGAATCTCAAAAGGTGACACAATGGGCATTGTGGTCACCGAGATCAGCACCGCTCAAATCAATGAAATTCTAACCACTCGCACTAATCAAAACGAGACAGGTCAAACCTATATCGTCGGATCTGATCATCTCCTTCGATCAGATCTTCGCAACCAGCCTGATCTCTTCAATATCGACGCGGTCCACTCGCGCAGCGCAAAGATTGAAACGACAAGCGTCACGTCAGCCCTGAGCGACAGCGACCGCGGCTCACTCGTCACGACAGATCCTACGGGAACCGAAGTTCTCAGCGCATACGAAGCAATGACCATCAATGGCGATCGGTGGGCTGTAGTCAGCGAAGTCCACCTCGAAGAGGTCCTTGCGCCTGTTCAATCGCTGCTCATCTTCATCTCTCTCGCAGCCGTAGCGCAGCTCACGATAACAGCGCTCGCCACAACTGTTCTCATGTCCCGACTCGTCAATCCGCTCATGCTTGCGTCTGACACTTTAAAGCGAGTCTCAGAATCGCTGTCTTCCGATGCAAAAGAAATAGGACAGTCCGCAGAGACCCTTAGCTCGGCAGCGCAAAGTCAGGGCTCCAGCCTTGAGCAAACCGCATCAGCAATCGAACAAATCAGCTCGACTATCAGCTCAAACTCCAACAGCGCCCGTCAGAGCGAAGACTTCTCCGTCGTTAGCCTCGAAAAAGCCAATCTCGGCCGCACAGTCGTCGCCGACATGGTGATTTCGATGAACGATATCAGAACAAGCTCATCGAATATGATCGAACAGCTGGAGGTCGCCAACCAACAGTTAGCGGGAATTGTCGCACTTATTCGAAACATCGAAGATAAAACCAAAGTCATCAACGACATCGTGTTTCAAACCAAACTATTGTCGTTCAACGCATCCGTGGAAGCGGCCCGCGCCGGGGAGCACGGTAAGGGATTCGCCGTTGTTGCTGAAGAGGTCGGAAATCTCGCTCAGATGAGCAGTCGGGCCTCTCAAGAGATTGCAAAGATCGTGGCCGAAGGAGTTTTGCGCGTCGAGCAAACGATATCCGAAACACATACGATCATTGGTCAGTTTTCACGAACAAGCCGAGAGAAGGTTGAAATTGGCGCAGACACGGCCCAGAAATGCGGAGTGGTTCTCGAAGAGATTGTCGGGAATGTTGAGCAGGTCACCAGTATGGTTCGCGACATTTCACGCAGTTCCACAGAGCAGGACCGAGCAATGACTGAAATTTCCAGTGCTATGGAAGGGCTCTCTAAGATCAACGATAACACCGGCCGAATCTCGATTGTCTCGGCCTCGTCTGCTGTCAAACTTGGCGAAGAAAGTGAAACTCTACGGTCTGTCGTGAACACCTTAGTTGGAATTCTCAAAGGCGCCGCATAGCCACAGCAGCTGTCTGCTATGGCTCTCTGAAAACGCGCTTTTTGGATATGAGATATGGTAGGGAATGCCGGGCTCGAACCGACGACATCCACCTTGTAAGGGTGGCGCTCTACCAACTGAGCTAATTCCCTATCGACGAGCGATGACTATATTCTCAAACTTGCCGGGCTGTCACGCACAGACAGCCCGCGAAGTCCGAGAATCTGACAACTTCATATCGGCAGGGCCTACCGATTCCCCTTTTAAAGCTGATCAAAAAAGTATCGCTTTAGAACCACATCAAGAAAGTTCGGCTCGAGCTCAAGCATTTTCAAGTCCGTTACTCGATCCGCAATCGTCTTTGTATCTTCGATGAACTGATCAGCGAGCTGTTTTGAAAACTTCTTATCAAGAATGACGTAGGCAACTTCACCCTGGATCCGCATCGACTGAGGGTGGTGATTATAGCTCATCACCCAAGACGCAACATCGTCGACCGTCATAAACTTGCTATGAAGCGTGGCACCCTTCTTCAGGTAGACCTCGGCGTTGAGTCGGAAGTAAATTGGCAGAGCCTCGATGATCGGCTTCGCAATAATTGGAACATCGATTGAGCTCATCGAGTTGGTGAAGATCCGAACTTTAACGCCGCGCTTGATGGCGCGAAGCAGGGCGTTCTGTAACGCCGGGCTCTCGATAAAATAGGCGTTCTCGATATTGATTTCCTTTGTCGCGCCCTCAATGCCCTTCACAATACTCGTCAGAATCGTATCGTTAATCTGTGGATTGGGATTCAGGTCAATTGCCATGATCTTAGTCGTCGACCCGGAAGAAGCTGCGCCCGGACGAGTCGTCGGTTCAGAGAACAGCGCCAACGGGAGCTGATTCTTCTTAACCTGGCTATTCCACTCTTTTTTAAAATCAATATCGGCCATAAGGGCAATGCCGCCAGAGGCCTGAAAGTCGGTATCACGCCACTTCGGTGTTTCCGGTGGTCCGAGATGGCTATAAACATCACCGAAGTTCATTCCACCTGCGATCAGGTGCTGGTGATCGACCACGATCGTCTTTTTATGAAAGGCATACATTGGAGCTTCCGGATCGCGCCAGAAAATAACCGGAACACCTTGGCTTGCGAGCCACTCCGGCACCTTGCGGTACACCGATTGCCGCGCCGTTTTCCAATCGACGATGACACGAACGTCGACCCCGGCCTTATGTTTTTCATGGATTAACTTCGCGAACTTCCAGCCCGTGACGTCGTCTTCCATTGCCCAAGTCTTAATGTAGATGCTGGACTTGGCGTTCTGAAACAACTGTTCTCTCGCGGGGAAAGACTGAGGCCCATTGACAAGGAGCTTCAGCTCAGTCGCCTCAGTGAATCTCGACTCCGCAACGCCTTCGAGCTCTTGAATGAACGCCGGATTGAGCAGCGCCGATTTTGCCTTCGGTCCTCGCGGAGGAACGGCTGACTTCTGAGCTTTGTCGCGAATACTTCGGCTCGCTTTAAGCCACGAGACGTATTGTTGCGGATGCTTTTGGCTCAACCCTTTGAGAGCAAATTGATTTTCAATCGACGCGACAAAAAGATCAACGTTCTCCTCTAGATTCTCAGCGGTTAAGCGCGGGGGGAGTTTTCCGGCAGCAAGAGCCTGCTGAGCGACATCC
>JAEUWE010000419.1 GCA_016791465.1 Pseudobdellovibrionaceae bacterium | reverse complement strand
GACGTAGCGAGTGTGGATGAACTTCTCAAACGACTCGGTTTTAGCAAGCTGCTCAAAAATGCGAAGCTTGTCGGACTTCTCAAGCTTGAAGGTCTTATGACCCTTTTCAAACTCATTGATAAACCAATTGCGGACAGTCGGCATCGCCTCAGAAAATTGCGCCGTGATCGTTCCACAGTAGGAATCGCGAAGATGCTGAATCACCTCGCGAAGAGTTGCACCCGGAAGGCCGACAACTTTTGCGACCTCAAAACGCGAGTCGAGATCGCTTTCTTTGATGCCGAAATTCAAAGGCGAAAGCTCAGGAAATGACTTCAATCCATCCGCCAGAGGATTCAAACGCGCTTCAAAATGCCCGTAATCACGAAACGCGTTGATATAGCGATACACTTCGAGTTCTTTTTCCGAAAATCCAGACTCAGAAGAGAGCGCAGGAGCCAGGCCCTGCCCAAACTCCACTCCTTCAAAAAAGAGTCGCCATTCATCGCCAACCTGTGATGGGTCTCGTTTAAATGTCTCGTACAGTGACTCTAAAAACTCGAGATTGGTACGACCTGCAAATGAGAGCCGTGACGTTTGTGTCGAAGTCGGGCTCGAAACGGGATTTGAATTATGATTCACACTCACTCCGTGAAACTGATAAATCGAAGTCGAAAATCGAAGTCTTCTCTTGAAGTTACTGTCAGATTTATATCTTAATTAGAGCACAAGGTCAGGTGATTTCCCCCTTTGTCTCAAGCTCGCGTCTTTGGTAAAGCTAGAGCTCGACAGTGGTCGTCAAATCTCTCTACTACGAAGGTCGAGCAGTTACTCTAGGAGCTGAAATTGGAAGCATCTCAAGCCGCAGCCGCCGGAATCTATAGCCCCGATAACTTCAGCGGCTGGGTGCATCGACTCGACCCTTTTATCATTCAGTTCACCGAGCACTTTGGCATCCGGTGGTACGGAATGGCGTACCTCACCGGCTTTATGGTCGGTTACTACCTCATGGTTCTTATTGCGCGGCGCGGAAGAAACACTCTACCCGAAGAACAACTGAGCGACTTCGTTCTCGCGATTGTCCTTGGAACAATGATCGGCGGTCGCGTCGGATATGCTGTTTTTTATAGCCAAGACCTGCTGACGGACTTCTCCACATCATTTCCATTTTGGGGAGTTCTTCGCGTCTGGGAAGGCGGCATGGCGAGCCATGGCGGAATTCTCGGCATTATTCTCGCGGCTGTTTACTTCGCAAAAACACGAAAGGCGAATTGGCTGCACCTTGGCGACCTCACCACTCTGGGCGGATGCGTCGGAATCTTCGCAGGACGCGTGGCCAACTTCATCAACGGTGAACTTTACGGACGTCCGGTCGCAAGCTCTCTTTCGTGGGCTGTGAAGTTCCCAAGCGAGGCCTATCTCTGGCTGAAACACGACGCCGAAAAGTCTGTCACCGATTTGAGTCCCGATCTTTTACCGCGCCTGCAAGACGCCGTGAGCAGAATCGGAATCGCAAGCCAGGACTGGCTCACCTGGTGCTCGCAAGTTCGCACCAACCTTTCTGCGCGAAACCAAATTCAGCACGGAATCGATCGACTGATCGCAGCCACTCAAGAGTCAAACTCGGCTGTGATCGATGCTCTAGAACCCGTCCTCACCGCAAGGCACCCGTCCCAGCTCTACGAAGCACTCCTCGAAGGCGCGCTGCTCTTTGTGATCACATTTCTATTTTGGCGCAAACCGAAAAAGCCGGGAATCGTCGGAGGAGTATGGCTGACACTCTATGCAATCGTGCGCATCATCGGCGAACAGTTCCGCATGCCCGACGCTCACATTGGCTACCAACTCTTTGGACTGACACGCGGACAGTGGATCTCGGCCGGAATGATTTTCGTTTCTCTTGGAATTCTCATCTACGCTATCCGCAAACCCGGTGAGCAAATCGGCGGATGGGAAAAGTCATCCTGATGACGCTTCACAGCTTCCGGCGCCGGAAGCTGTCAGGTGTCAGAACTCTCAATGCGTGTCATCCACGACTCCAACCAAGAGCTCATTTTTAAATCCATAGCGTGCAACGAGCGCACTCATGAATCTCCGCATACCGTCGCACTCCGATGCTTCTACTGGCAACTCCACGTAATCCGAGAAGACTCGCCGCAGGGCCTGACTCCCCTTTTCCCGTATCGTGAGAAAGAAAAACCCTTCGAGATCAAGTGCGACCTCGGCCAATCGCATCGCCTCAGGTTTATCCCAAAGTAGCGAGATCTCTGGCGACAGAACATCGACATCGGCGAGCCGCCACCGACGAGCCCTCAATCCACGTCGATCCACGATCTCGTTTTCATCAATCACCAGAGCGGGCCACTCAAAAAGCATCAACAGCACACGCCTTCCGGCAACTGCAACCGGCCAAAGCACCGCAAGAGACACGGCAAATGCACTCCACCAAAGCGGATCAAAACGAGTGGCAAGAACAAAGAAGCCTCCAAGCAATAGGTAGCTTGAAAGCGAAAGAACAAGAAAGCGAAGCGCAGAGTTCGCAAGCCGGGATGAGTTTAATCGAAACTCGATTCGACACGGACTTGGCAAGTTCACCTATCGCCTCGTCAGGCGACGAAGCCCCTGAATGGCCACATTCACGGTCTCGTCATCAACGTGCGGTGCAAAACAAATCCCAAAAAAGAAGGCAAAAAGCGCTTTGATTCCTGCCGGCGGGAGAGCCGGAAACAATCTTGCGAGTTTGCGCAAATAACTTGCTTCCAAATCGCGAATCGCAGCACCGATATCCGTCGGGCGATCGCGATGCAAAAGATAGAAGTTACAGAGATGCGGAGCTTGAGCCGCAACTTCGCGTGAAAGCCGAACGGTCTCAGCCCACTTGCCTTCGCGCCAAAGGACCATCCGCGATGGACTTGTCGCGATAATTTCTTCTCCAATCACGGCAATCGCTTCGCTCAGAATTGCAGCCTTCGAGCGACCGAAGTGATAGTAGATGAGACTTCGAGTGATCCCTGATTTTCGCGAAAGCTCGGACATGGTCCACTTCAAGTGCCCTTTACGAAAGTCGAGCTCAAGTGCTGCGTTCAGCACTTTCCAAAACGTCGAATCGCGGTCCTTCATCCTCTCGCGTTTTTGCCGAGACAATCGCCCTGACCCGCCTTCTCCACCACTCTGCGAACCGACCTCATCAACCATAGCTCATAGGTACATGGTATTTCCGATAAGGTGAAGCCGACAGTGAGCGAAAGGACCTTCGTCGCATTGCGAAAGTCCTCACAAACCCAGCATGATAGAGAAATGAATCGACCTCTCATTGTCCTCAGCGCAGTCGCCCTCGCCGCCGTTCTATCCATCACTGTTGCAGCGAAAAACTCCGGAAACGCTCGCGAGCCCGCTTCTTCAACGAGCACGAACGCATCCCCTCCACCTCGCAAAAAGCAGTACCGCGAAGCCTATCGTGACGAACTATCTCGATTGATCGAAGAGGCCGGTCTCACCTGTAAAAACGATCGCGACTGTGACGCTCTCCCACTCGGCGCCCGCAGCTGCGGCGGTGCCGCAGAGTACACAGTCATCAGCCAGTTAGCGAAAGCTCAATTTGGCGAACGCATCGCAGAGCTTCAAGCCATCATTGAAGAAATGGATCGCGATCAACAAAAAGCATCCGGGACGATGGGCATCTGTTCGGTGCTCGAAAAGCCTGCTGTCCACTGCATCAAAAGCCGCTGCGCTACTAAAGCAGCGGCAAATTGAGCGGGCCTGATCGTAAATCCTCATCAAAAGTCCGCATCAAAGTTCGGCATTCATCAGGAATGACTCCAAACTCATGCGCTTCAAATGACTTCACGGGAAGCACATCGATCGTCGTCCCGAGCATCAAAGCTCCCTTGGCGCGCTGAAGCTCAGTCGGTAAAAAGCGACGATTCTCGACCTTCAGTCCCGCCATTTTCGCCACTTCCATCGCCCGTATCGCAGTCACGCCGCGAAGAATGCGCTCAAAAGCCGGAACAACCAATACACCGTCAGCATCGATCATCGCAAAATTCTCGGTCGAACTCTCAGCGATGAACCCGTCTTCATCAACACTCACGACGAAATCAAAACCGCGATCGACGGCCTCTTTCTTCATCAAAACATTCGGAAGATAATTGCAGGTCTTTGTCCGCGCAAAAAAACCCTCTTTGACCGCAATCGCCGATTGGCCAACACGCACACCGCTCACGTATTTCTCTGCCGGAGGAGGAGCAAGCTTTGTCACCGCACAGTAGACCTGCGTGCCAATGGTCTCGTACGGATTTGTCGTAAATCCTCCAGGGCCCCGCGCTACAAAAAGTCGAATGAGCCCGTGACGCAATTCACTCACACGCACTGTTTCGGAAATCATCGCCACCATCTGTGGTCGGCTCCAAAGCCCAGAAAAGCCAACCGTCTGCGCTGACTTCTCTAACCGCTCCAAGTGCCGATCGAGCGCGAATATTCCACCGTCGTGAAACTTAATCGCTTCAAAAACAGCGTCCCCGCGGTGAACCATATGATCATCAATCGGAACCACCATATGATGCGGTTCCGTCGTGATTCCACCTAAGAAGCTTGAGTAAAACGCCTTGTAGTCAGCCCGAGGCCCAATCGCCTTTGCCCGCAAAGCCTCAACAAATGCTCGATCATCGATTCTTTTGAAATCCATACTTCATTCTGTACTGGCAAACCCGAGATTGGCAAAGAATCGACTAGCCCGAAGACACAAAAAAGAGCAGCCTATTCCCATGGAACTTTGGCAAGCTCTGGTCCTCGCCGTTATCGAAGGCCTGACCGAATATCTCCCCATTTCATCAACCGGTCACATCATCCTCGGCTCTGCGGTCATGGGAATTCACGAAAATCCGATCGTCAAAGACTACACCGTCATCGTGCAATTTGGCGCGATCCTCAGTGTTCTCGTCGTTTATCGCGAACGTTTTATTCAAGCCCTTGGCACCATCGCCAGTGCGAAACAGGCATTTCTCCTTCTCTTTGTTTCATTCCTTCCGGCCGCCGTGATTGGCTTACTCTTCAATAAGGCCATCGACCGGCTCCTCGAAAGCGTCGCGACCGTCGGTTGGACACTTCTTTTGGGAGGCGTGGTGCTTCTCTTTGTCGACCGCTTTGGAAAACACCAAGATGAGACCGATGCCTTAAAGCTTCCATTGAAAACCGGAACTCTGATTGGCTTTTCACAATGCCTCGCGATGATTCCCGGCATTTCGCGCTCGGGCGCTTCCATCGTCGGCGGACTCGGCCTTGGCCTCAGTCGAAAAACAGCAGCTGAGTTTTCCTTTTTTCTCGCCGTTCCGACTCTCACCGCAGCAAGCGGCTACAAGCTTCTTAAAATGGGAGCACTCCTGAACAGCGAGACGATGCCAATCATCATCATCGGCAATATCGCCTCATTCATCGTCGGCATTCTCGCGATCCGAAGCTTCATCCGATTTTTAACGTCACATGGCTTTTTCTGGTTCGGTGTATATCGCATCGTTCTTGGTCTAGCGATTTTGATCACGCTTTGGAGCGGTTTCGAACTCAAAATGCTCTAGGAGGAGACCCCATGCAGATCATCGTTTTTTTTGATGGCTACTGCGGCCTCTGCAGCCAAACGGTCGACTTTCTGATCGCGCGCGATAAATCCGCGCGGCTTCGATACTCTCCACTCCAAGGAGAAACAGCAAAGCGCCTCTTAACCGAGACCGAACGAACAGACCTCGATACCTCGATCGTCGTGATTGAATCAGAGAACGGCCAAACGAAGCTTAAGAAAAGTGATGCTATCCTCTACGCCCTTCGCGAACTTCCACTATGGAAGTATCTCGCTTCGACTCTCCTTTTGGTTCCCCGTCCACTCCGAGATGCCGCTTACGATCTCGTTGCCAAGAATCGCTTTAAACTATTTAAAAAACGCGAGACCTGCCGAGTCCCAAGCGCAAACGAGAGGAAGCTCTTCCTCCCATAAAAAACAAGGGCAATGGACCCTCATCCACTGCCCTTATTTACAACTCGAATACCGAGAATAGACCTAGCGCAAAGCGGGAGCCTGATCGCGCGTCGCGAGCACGGTTCCCAGTACGGCCGACTTGTTTCGAACGGTTACATCCAAAACACGTTTTCCAGCACGGTCATAGGCGCGGCCCGCAATCGAGAGAATCGAACCTCCCGGCACCGAAGAAACACCACCCGTGTCACGCATATAGATGTCTCCAGTTTGCGAATTGTAGTCGACCGAGAGCGACCACTCGAGCGTTCCTGGCGGAACGTCAAGATAGTGATACTGACCAGTCAATGTCGGCATCAACTCACCCGTCGGCGACATTGCTTGGTTTACGATCAAAGCAATTTCCACCATCCGATCCGTTCCATCGCTAGTTCGCAACACTCCAACATATCGTCCTTCGATCTGTGAATAGATCTTAAGGAGACGATCCCGCTGCTCGGCCGTGTTCCCAGCACTAGGCGCCGACGGATCCGTTGAAACACGCTTGGCCTCAAAAGTTCCCCAAATTCCACCGCGACGAGCAACGCGAACATTCATCACATCACCACTGGCGCCGCCCTCAAGCGAGAGCAGAACCTCGGCCACACCTTGCTGTGCGATGGACGTCAGAACGAGGCGACCATTCCGATCATAGTCTCCGGTCAGCGTCAGGCTGTCTGTTTCACTCACCACATCAATCGGCCGAAAGCGACCACGTAGCGAAGGACGAAGGCGCTGACTGCCATCAGGGTTCGATCCATCGTTCACAAAGACTTTATAAAGTGTCAGCTCAGCCGAAAGCGGTTGGAGACCACTGACTTCATTCTTCAGAGTTCCCGTCCAGCGCCCCTCAACTGAGGCATAGAGATCAGAAAGCACCTTCGAGTCCCTTGCCTGCTGGGCACGAGCATCGTCACCGGGATTCTCACCAACGCCACAACCCGCTACTGAAACTAAAAGCAGAACCGCCAACAATGCTCTCATTGTTTGCTCCCTTCATTCTTAACCAATTCATCCCGATAAGCGGCCCACTGATTGAGCGCGACTTGATAGTCGCCAATCGCCTTGGCCCGCTCCTGTTGTGCAGCGAACAGATCATTGTACGCACGAATAAGCTCAACGAGTGGCGTACGGCCCTGACGATAGCTCGCCTCAAGCTCGCGTACCACGCGCGTTCGTTTATTGACGATTTCAATCGTTGAGAGTGCCGTCTCGTGATTGGCATTCGCCGCCCGCTCCGCATTCGACAAACCGTCGCGAAGAGTGTCTTCAGCAAGTTTCAAGTCGAGCGCTGAGGACTGATAAGCAACCTCGGCCACAGCCTTTTTCCCGCGAAACGTCGCTGAATCCAGCGGCCACTCAAGCTCAAGCCCCAGGCTGTATGTTGGCTTTGAGCCCGACGCCATCTCGGAAAGTGCAAGATCACTGGTGTCATCAACACCGGTCGACTTTGCCGTTGCCACCAAATCCAATTTTGGACGCGATGAGCTCTGCGCCACTGTTCGGTCCCGATCGGCAATCTGCGTTTTGATCTGAGCGATGCGATAGGGCCGAAGCGCTGTGACGTCAACCGACGCAAGCTTTGGAATAGCTGGCAGATCCGCAGGCTCAAGCACCTGAACCTTAAAGGTCACCGAGTCTTTTGATGTCATTTGAAGCGCCGTTCGCAACTCATCCATCGCCGCCAAGTAGGAACGAGACGACTGCTTCACTCGACTATCGGAGGCCTCAAACTCCGCCTCCAAACGCGGAAGCTCTCCTGGCGAAGAGAGATTAAATCCCGCTTTGCGACGAACAGCTTTCACAAGCTCTTCGTATTTCTGTCGAGCCGCCGTGTTCTCGCGAAGTTGCGTTTCTGCGACAAACGCATTCCAGTAGAGCGAAAGCGTCTTCAGAATCACGTCTTCAAGAGTTTCCTCGCGGGCCATGCGCGCCGAAAGTGTTGAGGCGTCGGCCGATTCAAGCGTCGCGCGATCGGCCTGACCAAAGATATTGCGCCAGAGTGCCTGACGAATGGTGAACGTCAAAACATCCATCGCAGCCGTCGGCCTTCGAAGACTCGACGAGAAGCTCGACAAAGTCGATTCTTGTGTCGTTCGATCATACTGAAGCGTCAATGCCGTTCCACTCGACAGTGCCTTATTCAAGGACGATGAGAGAGTCCAGGTACGGTCAATTGGATTGGATGTTCCGGTCATCGACTGTGCTTCGGTGTATTCGTACTTCGGAGCGATCTTCAAAATCAAATCATAGGCTCCGCGAACAACCTCGGCGCTGGCCTCAGACTGTTGTGCCGTGAGCTCGGACTTCTTCACATTGAGACTCTGCTTGAGAGCAAGATCAACAACATCCTGTGGCGATAGCTCAACAGCTCGTGCCGCCGAGGACAGAAGGAGAACAACGAAAAATGAAAACTTAGCGTAGCTGGACAAGCAGTCCCCCAGAAACAACAAGCGGTTCAAACAAAAGGCCTCCACTGCCATCGGCGAGTGGTGTGCGATTCGCAGCACTGACAAGCACTGCGACCTGCGGAATGAAATGATACGAAAGGTCGACCGCTAGAATCCCATACGGACGATCATAGCTTCCATTGAACTCCGGATAGCGCGACGTCTGAATATGCGAAAGACGACCAAGCCCCAATCGAGACTCAAAATTGAGCGCTGAAGCTAAAGCGTAGCCGACAGCCCCGCCGACCTCCGTCCGAATTGCATTCAACGTGACGTCTTCATAGCGAAAACCACTGGCCGCAACCAGCGGAAGCATTTGTCGCGCAAATCCAAAAGCCGCGTAGCCACCAGCTGCAAAACGATCCCGCTCAAAGGGAAGCCAACGCAAATCGGCTTGCACGAGAGGCGATGCGGGAAGCTGCGAGTAGTCGATAACTTCACCGGTGTTCACATGCCCAGTGCCAGACGGACGATAGGACTCAAACATCAAGCCAAGACGAAGCCCTGTACGCTCAATTGCAGGCTGAACCGGCTGAACCTCGGCCCGAACGGTGGCCGGTGTTGGTAGCTGCGCATCCGAGACGATGGGGGTCGCAGACGGCTGAGCTGTCAGCTCTGAGCTCGCTCGCTCCGACCAGTCGATTGGCGCCGGAGGAACGACCGCCTTTTTAGTTTTCTTTGAAGTTCTTGCTGGAGATAAAGCCGGAGCAGCAACGCCTTCTGACAAAGTCGCAACACCCACAAAGACCATCAACACAAGCAAATGGCCACGCATCACTCAACTCCAATCGACATGTTCTGGCAGGCAACCTGTGAAACCGGAATCGTCATTCCCGACTCCACTCGATAAAGTCGTTTCGAAAGTCCACCTGAAGTGAAAAGACCAAAAACAGCCTCACCGTCGGGAGTCACCTGCAAGTCTCGAATTCCAGGATTCACATCGAAAATCGTTCCGACCTCAAGGGCTCGCTTCGCATCGGACGGATACGGAACATCTCCCGCACCAGGCCATTTCGCTGTTGCCGTCCGACGATCCAAAATAAAGGGCCGCAAGATCGAATCTCTGATCTTGTACTTCGCACCCATAGCGTCAGGAACCAGTTCAAAATTCTCATACACCGTCATGAGCTTAAGCTCTCCGGAAGGCAATTCCGAGAGAGCAACAGAGACAGCAAGCCTCCCTCCGGTTGTAGGAATCCCAAGAAGTTCGAAAGTCTCGGCCTGTCGCTGTGAACGATCCCAAAGCAGAAGCTCTTTTCGATCTTGAGTGAGTGAGTAAAAGAGATCTCCCGAAAAAGCAGTTCTCACTCCTTGAACGCGATACAAGCGACGAAGCGGGCGCGCCAAACCCGAAACAGAATCCACACTCTTCAAGTCTGAAACACTGCCCTGAGCGCTAAAGCCAACTGCATAAAAATGCGTGGTCCACGAACCGTTGACGACTTCTGAAACAGAAAACAAACGATCGCTTTCGCGAAGCTCAGGGTTCACGAATCGCCCAGCCGAGCCCACTTTAAGAGTTCCAAGAATCGCTCGCGTCTCAGCATCGCGAAGCTCATACCCCTGCTGCGTTCCGATCAGAAGATAGCGACCGGCGTCGCTCGCGCCAAAGCTTCGAGCAGTGACGCCCGTTTTATCGCTCAGCTGAGTCGTTTCAAACGAAGCTGGCACGTGAGAACCAAGCCGTATCGCCAGACCTTGCCGACGAACCAAGTCCATGTCGGAGGCGTAGACATACTTTTTGCGCGCCCACCCTGTCGAAGCATCGCCGCGCTCTTCGGCGACAAAAACCGAACGCACAAGATCCAGTCCCGGCCTCGACACATAAACTGGCGCCTCGTGACTACCGATCGTATTGGGCACATTGGGATCAAATTCGCCACTCGGAGTATTGGCCGGTCCAACATCGATCGACGCACCAAAACCGAGTGGACCCGCGAGTGACGAGACCGCTGTGATAAACGGCGGATAACGATCATCGCAAAGCATGCGATAACGGGCGGCCGCCGGAACCGGCGGCATCGATGGATCTTCTGTTGTCGGCTGATTGCCAGTCGGCGAATCGCCCGCAGGATCGCTTGGTGCCTGAGGTGCAGGCGTCGGAGTTGCCGTCGGCTTGTTCTCGCTGACTGGCCGCTCAGCCGGTCCACCTTTGAGCTGAATATCTCCGGCCTGGGTACATCCGAGCAGGGCGGCGCTGAACAAAATGGTAGCCAGAGCGAAAAAACGACGCTTCATAAAACTCTCCCCAAAACTGAGGTCGATCAGACTCTTTCCCTTACCGCGAATTAGAACGGAGAGCCAGACGGAAAGACTCGGCTATAAACTTGTCTTGGCTCCTTGATTTCGCGACAATCAAAATAATTCATGAGCGCGGCCTCCCTGAATTCCGCAGTCGAACGTTTGAGACGAGAAGCTGAACAAGCCGAGAGCCTTAGCATTTTCGAAATACTGAGTATTTTCGAATCATTAGGGCCATCTGTTGCAGCCATTCTTCTCGCTCTTCCCTTTCTGCAACCACTTCCCCTGATCGGCCTTTCAACTCCACTCGGACTCACGATCGCCCTCTCGGGCCTGGCCATCGCGCTCGACCGCCCGATTTGGCTGCCAAGCCGCTTTAGCAGAACCTTAATATCAAGCGCCATCATTCTGAAAAAGATCGCTGTTCTCGAAGGGTTGACGGCCAAACTTGGTGGATTCTTTCAACATTCTGACGAACCACCACAACCACTCACCAACAGCACTCGACGCTGGCTAGGAGTGAACATCATTGTTCACGGCCTGCTTCTCGCGCTGCCACTGCCGGTTCCATTCTCAAATACAGTCCCAGCGTGGACCTGTGGCGCCGCCGCAATGACAGTGATCTTTCCGTCCGCAAAAGGTCTCTGGCTCACAAACGGCCTGATTCTTGTCAATTTCATTTTCTGGAGCGCGGTCGTCGGGGCCGCCACGCTCGCTATCCCGACACTCGTCGAGACTTGGCAATAAGCGAAGAGCGAGCCTTGAACACCGCGAGCCCAAGTGGAATTCTATGTTCTGCCTAGACACGGGTGATTCGGCATCGGCCGGCTCAAAAACGACAACAGACAGATGGGTGCACGTATACCATGGAAACTGCTTACAACTCTGAGCCACGTCTCGAAGAAGAAAACGAAAAGAATGACAAAAAGGCTGAGAAGGGACTTCCTAATCCTATCGAACGCGAACTTTTCGACGCCCGCATCGTGATGATTTCGGCTCCAGTGGATTCGCGGCTTGCCCATGCGGTAAACGCAAAACTTCTGGCGCTTGAAAGAGCCAATGCCGAATCCCCCGTGTTTCTTTTTATCAATAGCCCCGGCGGCGAAGTTCATTCGGGCTTTTCAATCTTCGACACCGCTCGCTTCATTCGTCCGCGCGTTGTCACGGTCGTCACCGGCCTTGCGGCGAGTATGGGATCGATCATCGCCCTCTGCGCAAAAAAAGAAGATCGCTATGCGTTCCCAAATTCAAAATTCCTTGTGCACCAGCCACTCATCGCCGGTGGCCTCGCGGGATCAGCGACCGATATCGCCATTCATGCTAAAGATCTGATCGAGACAAAAAATAAGATTATCGATATGTATGCCGAAGAAACGGGGCGCGCGCATGCCGATGTGAAAAAAGCTCTCGATCGCGACACTTGGCTTTCGCCAGAAGCGGCTCTGGAATTTGGCCTCATCTCAAAGATCATTCGCAAACGCACCGATCTTGGCATATAAACTGACCTTGTGGACGACGATGGCCGTGAGCGGAGAATTGACCGCTTCCCATTTCGTCCATTGCTTCTGAATTTTTTCCCGCTCGCACTGGTGTAATTCTCGCCAGAGCCGACCTTCGCTAGGATTCCCATCCGCAACCGGGTAAACTTGAAGGCGATGAAAGTCGCTGTCTTGATTAACTCAAATGCAGGTCGCGCCGAGCCCGAAGGAATTAAAAATTCCATTCGTCGAGCCCTCTTTCGAGCTGATCTCACCTTCTATGAACCCACCACTCGCGAAGAACTTCAGACCGCGACACTTGAGGCTGCGAAAACGTCCGATGCCCTGATCATATGCGGAGGCGATGGGACGTTGAACGTTGCCGTTCAACCCCTCCTCCAGCATCGAAACACGGTCAGCATTCCGCCGATTTTGCCACTTCCACTCGGTACCGCCAATGATCTCGCCAGTGAACTTGGCATCTCGGAGCGAATTGAACGCGGTGCTCGTCTGGTGCTCGAAAGCGAGCCCAAGTTCATCGACGTCATCGAAGTCAGCTCTGAAGCTTCAACGGTTTATATGCTGACAAATGGAGGACTCGGAGTTGCTGCCGAAACGGCACTTTTGGCCAACGATGTGCGACAGTGGTTTCGCAAAAAGCCAATTGGCAGCGACTTCGTTAAGGCACTCGGCTCGGAAATCTATGAACTCTTACTCGCCGGACAGTTTCTCACCGGCCACACCCGCAAATGGCTGAAAGGCTGGTGTCTTTCTGTTGAACTCGCGGAAGGCACAAGCTTCGACACCAGCGCGCCGTTTATAATGGTCAACAACCAACCTGGCCTTGGCGGCAAATACATTCCGGCACCGTTGACTTCAAATACCGACGGCACCTTTAACGTCATGCTTGTCAACTCACCGGAGCTTCTTCGCCAAGTTTCCGCTCTTATGAAAATGCGAAGAGGAAACATTCCAGACGAAAATATTTGTCCAAGAACCGAAACAACCCACGCTCGGTTTCGAGCCAAGGATGGAGCTCGCGACCTCACTTTCTTTGGCGACGGCGAAATTCTGCAGAGCGGAGTGAGGCAAATCGACGTGACTTGCCTCAAACGCGCGCTTCCGGTCTATTCGCAGACCGCGGTTGCCGAGGCTCTGTCGTGAGATATCTGGTCACGGGCGGAACCGGATTCTTGGGACGCTTCGTTGCACGTGAACTCAAACTGCGCGGTCACTCAGCAACCTTTCTCACGAGAAAAAAAACAGGCTCCGACCAGCTTGAGGCGGACCTCACGGCTTGGGATGCCGGACTCGACCCGAGCAATCTGAAGGGGCAGTACGATGTCCTCTTGCACATGGCTGGTCTCTACAATCTTCGCGTTTCCGAAGACGATGCCGTCCTCAGCAATGTTATCGGCACACACACCGCTCTCACTCTCGCCGAGAAAGCTGAGATTTCACACTTTGTGCACATTTCGACTGTGGCCGTCACCGTACCGTTCACCGACAAGGCAGTCCCCGTCTTGCCTTCAGCGCTCTGGCTCGGACATCGATTCCCCGATCATTATGCCGCGAGCAAATCCAACGGCGAAAAACT
>JAEUWE010000417.1 GCA_016791465.1 Pseudobdellovibrionaceae bacterium | reverse complement strand
TCAACAGGCCGTTGTCTTTAATCCAGCGTACGCTGGCTTCTAGCGCGAGGTCGGCTGGCTTTGGTTTGAAGGCGAAGTCGTGTCGGGCTTTCTCATTGCTAAACCAATGGTAGAGAACCGAAGACCAAGCGTTCTCGGTATTAATTGGACCTTTGAGGCCGACTGATTCAAGGGCATCGCCGAGATGACCGAGCCCAAAGATCACCGACCGTGGAAGTGCAATCGACGGCGGCTGAACGCCGGCAAGTCTGGCGATTCGCGAGAAGACATCTTGTATCAAGAGATTCTCACTCGTGATGATGGTTCGCTCGCCGACTTTTCCGTGCCGGAAGGCCTGTACGCAAAGATCGACGACATCGTCGACGTGAACGATGCCGACTCCTCCGGGCGGATAGAATGGGAAAGAGCCGCGCGCAACCTTGAGTTGTGAGCCACGGCTTCCTTTCTTTGCGTCGCCGGGTCCGTAGATTGTCGATGGGTTGAGAATGACCGCGTTGAGTCCGCGCGTTCTGCATGCGTCGATGACGTGTTCCTCTGCGAGCCGCTTCGTCTCGAAGTAGCCAAGATTAAGGTGCTTGATATTGTAGGTCGAAGTTTCATTGAGAACCTGATCGGGAGTAAAACCGGCGCCGATGGCGGTGACCGATGAAAGATGCAGGAGTCGTTCGACTCGATTTTCAAGACAAGCAGTGACGATGTTCTGAGTGCCGACGACATTCACCCGTTCCATCGCTGCGCGTTCGGAACGGGTATAGGCGACAAGGCCGGCGAGATGAAAGACGCCCTGGACGTTGGTCATGGCCCTGCGGACGGAGTCGAGGCTGGTGACGTCTCCTTCTCTGGCTTCGACTCGGAATCCCGGGAGCTCCTCCGCCAGCTTGTGTTTTGAGCGAATCAGTACGGCGACCTCAAAACCTTCGTCGAGAAGCTTTTTGGTGAGCCATGAGCCTAGAAATCCGGTTGCGCCAGTTACAAGAACTTTCATAGAGACAGGATCATAGACAGTTTCTTATCCTGTAAATGCGCTTTGCGATGCAACGGAAGGAATATCCACATGTCTCAACATCAGAATCTCATCCAGAATGTCTACCTCTTCAAAGACCTCTCACCAAAAGAGTTGGAATCTGTGAATGCTATCGCAACAGTTGAAACTTATAATCCGGGTGACGAGGTTTTCAGTGAAGGCGACAAAGCCGCCTCGCTGTTTGTCATTAAATTTGGATCGGTGAGAATTCGTCGGTCGGGAAAAGACGATTCGGTGGACGTCGCTCAGCTTGGTACCGGTTCGCACTTTGGCGAGATGTCGTTTGTCGACGGCGAAGCGCGCTCAGCGACAGTGATTGCCATGGAAAAATCAGAGATCGTGAAAATCGACTTTGATGCATTAAGAAAGGTTTTTGAAAAAGAGCCCGCGATTGCCGTAAAGGCTTATCGCTCGTTTGCTCACTTTCTCTGTGGACGTCTGCGTCTGACGACAATGGATCTGTCGTTTGCTCGCGAAAAAAACATCAGACACTTCTAGCGTCTTCTCCACCGACGTAGTCGGCCGAGCACAAAATGGACAAACGTGGCGCAGAGCCATCCGATCGTTCCCCCGGCGAGAGTGTCGCCGGGGAAGTGAACGCCGACATAGACTCGTGAAAAAGCGACGGCGCTTGCAAATGCGTAGGCTCCGTAAATGGGGAGTGTTGCCGTGGGTGCAATCAACTGTACGCTTCGAGCAAGTGCAAACATATTGGCCGAATGATTTGAAGGAAACGACCAGCCGGAATGTGAGTGCGTGCGAAGCGTGACGACAAGGCCGGCGGCTTCTGGACGCGGCCGCTGCACAAAAACTTTGATGGCTCTGTACGCGATCATATCGGCGAGCGCCATTGAGAGACCCGTCACCAGAACAAAGTGGCCGATTTTCTTAAAAAGAATTTTTCGATCCAAAGGAGAGGCGGCTCGAAATAAAAGAAAACCGATGAAGGTGATCAGGGCGAGCCAAAAAAGTGGAAAGGTGTGCAGATCGGTGATGATCGGCATGATCGCGTCGAAGACGGGATTTGTCGTCGATTGATTGATCCACTCGAAAATGGAATGGTCGAATTCGAAAAGCGAATTGAGCTGCGAGTCGGGCGATAGTTCCACCGCTTCATTATGCTCTTAAGGCCAAAAGAGAAAAGAAAAAACCGGCCCCAGATTGCTCTGGAGGCCGGTTTTTAAGTGAAACAGAACCGCTTGTTCTTACAGGCAGTACTTATTGATTTCTTTAACGTCGAGACGAACACCTTTCGCACGAGCGAGCTCGGCGTTTGCTTGTTCCATCGCTTCCTTAACCGAAGATCCGCGTGCGATACGCGCATTGGCTTCTGTCAAAAGAAAGAGGAAGTTCGCCTGTGTTTCCGCGTTCCATGAGTTGGCTTTCAATGCCGCTTTTGTGACGAGCGTCTGGTAGGCCTGCTCGATTTGTGCATCAGGAATCAGCGCCGCAATGGCGTCGGCTGTCTTGTCTGATGGATTCTTTACGAGGGCCATACCTTCGATCGCTGCAGCAGAGAGATCGCGGTTGCCATTGGCGAGACGGCTCAATTTGTTAACCGTGTCGAGCATCTCAGGGCTTTTCGCCAAGTTCGCCTCGAGCTGGCTCTTCTGCTCTGGGTTCAGGCGAGGAAGAATGCGAGCTTCGTGCAGAGCGTTCACGGCTTCTGTGACTTGTACGTTGGCTTGACCGCCACGGCCAGCTTCGCGTGCACCGCGACCAGCTTCACGAACGTCGCGCTCAACAGCAGCACGGGGGCGAGCTTCGCGTGCACCTGCCGCGTTTGCTGCGATCGGACCTACAACCATGACTGCCGCCATTGCGACGAGTGCTGATTTCTTCATTACTTCCTCCTCGAGGTTAAAAACCTATCTGTTATCTTTTTGAGCTTTGCAGTGTTGGCAGTGCCTTTTTCGGGCCTTGCCTGCGCCGCTTTTCGCTCGATTTCGTTACCGTTTCGCACTCTTGCTAAATCGTATTCCCGTTTGAGAACCCGATTTGGCACAAATAGGAACCTCTGTATTCGTTCCTATTACTGCACTGGCTTGCCGGGGTCTAATCACTCTCTGGGCTCTCACTTGATTGCATTTCGCCAGAGAATAGTTTCATGCCCATTTTGCCAGTTCGGAGATTCCTTTCATTTCATCGCTCTACTCACGCTGTTTATTCAAGTTCTGGGCCGACTATTGGCCAACCACCTGAACACCGCGAACCAATCCAAAATACGAGTCCATTTCTTCGATAAGACCCTCGAGGTTCTGGAATGCGGCCTGTTGGATTTGGGCGCGGTCGTCGAGATTGGAAACAGGCGCCTTTTCCTTCGAAGAGTCTTTTGCAACGGTAAAGAGGCTGCCGGGGAGTTCAGCGATAAGCTTTAAGGTCGTCGCGTAGCGAGCTTTGACTTCATTGTACTGCGCCTGCGACTGACTGCCTTTCTTCTCCATGACAGAAAGATCGGTCGCGATCGCGCCCATTTGATCGAGATCGGCCATCAACTGCTCGGCGAGATCAGAGACTGTCTTTTTGTCTCCGGTGAGTGTTTTACCGATGATGAGGAGATTGAACTTCGCTTCTTGGCGCATGGACTCGAGGGCTCCAAGTGGGAAGGTGCGTCCACCATAAGTTTTGGTTTCTTTGCTGAGCATCGATGGAATGTACTTGGTCACAAGGAGGTCACGGTAATTGCCACGAATGCGAGTGACGGCCGCTTTGATTGAGGGCTCGATATTGCGCTGCCACCACGCCTGGAATGGATCATCCCATTGCGCCATTTTATCGGCGGGCATAGCCTGATACATCATCGAGTCGCGAACGTGCTTCTTGACGAGATTAAGGAAACCCGTCACGCGTTCGCCGCCGACATTCCACTGACCTTCGTGAATATTGAAGAAAGCTTTATCGCGATTGAGATTCTGCGGGATTGAGTCGCAGAAGTTTGTGCCGAGGTTCTTAATAATTCGAGGTGGGTGAAAGTCGACACGAACTGATTTCCATTCTGAGAAAATGGTACCGTCGTTTTTCCCGGGACGGATCATGCTGGCCTCGGGAAGCGAAACTGGAATTTGATCGATAGGCTGATCGACGACGACCGCGCTGGTACGTGCATTGGTCGCCATTTTCCCGGTGACCCAGAGATGGCTGAAGAGGGATTTGAGATAACTCTCAGACTTTTGATTATCGATCACCTTCATGGCGCTTGCCGAGCTCTCAACCTCGGGACCACAGACCATGCTCGCCAAGAGATAGTCGGTGACCGTCGACGTGCGTGCACGGCCAATTCCGTCTGGGTGTTGTGAGTCAGGGGCGATATGAACAGGGTCTTCGTTGAATTTCTTGAGGTACGCGAGTCCCTCTGGTTGCGGATCGGGGTTACCCAGAAGAAGGCGGAGCTTCATGAAGGGATTGCCTTCGGCCTGACGCTCGTAGGCGGTCGATGGGAAGGGTACATTTTGATCGGAGTAGAGGCGATTGGTTGCCAGATTTGAGCGCAAGAGCCGGATTGCATCCGCTAACGCCCCTGAACGTGCATTGGCTTCCACGGCCGCGCGCTCGTTTTCTGAAAGCTTGTCCATTGCACGGAAGCCAACAGCCTGAGGCGCGATCGTTTTGAGAGGGATCGACATATCGGTTGCTTTGAGACCGCGGAGAATACGGTAGAGGTCGGTAAGAGACGACTTCTGCGTCGACTTAACTTTTTCAGGATTTCGCAGATAGCTCTCAAGCCAAGTTCGAGCCTCGACGATCGCTTTCTCTCTCGCGTTCTCGTTCTCACCGGCGTTGACGGACTCAATTCCAAAGAAAGGATGCGCGACGAAGAGATTGCTCGGCTCCGTCTCAGCTGTTGGATCAAACTTTTGGAAGTTAAGATGAGTAAGGATGTCGCTATAGAAATTGTAGGCGTTGCCATACGCTGTGACGAATCGTGACGAATAGTCGGTCCAGTTCTTATGGGCGAGCAAAGGCTCTTGAAGAACAAACTCGCGCCACTTTTTATTCTTCTCACCGAGTTTTTTCAGTGCGACGGACGGTGATATCTGTTCGGGGGCTGAACAGAACCCAGAGCCGCCGTCGAGATACATTGAGGCCATATCGCCATCGATAGCATAGACGTCTGGGCAGAAGTCAGATTCGGGGCGTGGTTTCCAGTTCCATTGATTGGCTTCGGCCCGCGCGATCTCATTGATCAGTTCGTTCGTTGTGCTGGTGATGTCGGTACCTTGTCGACGGCGCTCGAAAGGCTGTTTGATCATTGGCGTGATAGGATGAACGATCTCCATGAAGATCGCGATATTGACAGCACTGGTGAGAATCCGTCCGCCTGTACCAGACAGAGCTCCACCGAGAGCTCCGGCGAATCGGAAGCCGCGCAAGACAACTGGTACGTAGCGCTCAGCGCCTTTCTTGATTACACGTGCGGAGTAGTTCTTTGGATCCAGCGGGAGGACCGCGCGTTCGCCGAGATAGTTAGTGACGACCTCTGTTGTTGCGACTTTGACGCCAGCTTTCTGTGCAGCTGCGTGGGCGATCCCTGGAGCTTGATTCAAGACGGGTTGTATCGCTTTTTGAAAAATGAATTTGTTTACAACATAGGCCTGTGCGAGCGAAGCCAGCCCCATCGATAAGATATCGGGAGTGTAGTCGAGAGCCTTCTTTGAAAGCTTCCAGTTTTCCCAGGCTTTCTCGCAGGCGGCGGCGGCCTGATCAGCAGGCACCGATGCGCTGACTTTAGACTTTGAGCAGAGTGCGAGATCGGGATCAGTGGCGAGTTCGTGGACGATGTTGCTCAAGAAAAGTCCGGCGCCGAGACCAAGAGGTCCCATCATTGGGCTAAAGAGCTTTTGGAAGCGTGTCGGGCCTTCTGGAATGTACTGCACACGTGTATTGAACGTGTCGGGCTTCATCTCGGCAAACCGCTCGACTCGTCCAGGGATATTCATCTGGGCAAATGACTTTCCAGTTTTGCCGTCAACAACGTCGGCCTTGATATAAGTTTGGCGAGTTTTAACTTCGGTGCGTGGTGGAGTTTGTAGGCGGCGATCGGCAAAGCGCCCCGCCTTCATCATGCGACATGGGTCGTAAGCGGCGCCTGCGGCCTGTAATAGCGAATGCATGCCTTTGCTTCCGGCAAGAAACGCGGCGAAGCTAGCGTAGGACATTGGGTCCAAGAATTGGCTCTCCACCATGTGTTTAAGAGCGGCCGGGTCATTCTCGGTGTGAATCTGACTGTTGAGGCTGACCGCGGTGGAAAATGCGGCGAACTCCACTCCAAAATCCATCACGATATCGCCGGCTGAGATCTTTTTGCCAGAGCTGCAAATGGACGATACCTGGCGCTCCAGGTCGGTCCGCATTTTGGCGAGTGTGATCTGTTTAAGTTTCTCGGGAGGAGTTGGCTGAAAGCTGAACTCGACAAGCTCTTTGGTGTCGGGCATGCGAACGGCACCAATGCGGACAGAGTCGGATGGCGTGGATTGCGCCTGTGCGAGAGGACCAGCGGACACCGATGTCAGCATAGACAGTGCGAGCGAAGCTGTGATCACTCGTTGAGCTTGGCGCTGAATTGACGACATGGTCGGCCTCCGAAATGCGCAGATTGGCGCTTTCAAGGGCTGTTCAGTGCAGGACTAGGGCCGTAAGGCGACGTGGGCTATCCGTTGCGGCAATAAATAATATCAAGTAAAAACAAATAGTTATGAGCCTCAAAGGCGCGCCTTAGACAGACAGAGTATGCCGTTTTTGCGCCTGGAGCCGTAGAAGGACACTAGCGTGTCTAGTTCTTGAACGGATCGACCCCTGGAGCTGGCATATCGGAGGTGGTCGCGGCGTCGGGGTCGACCGAGAAAATAATCACCTTCTTAATAGGGCGATCTGTGGGGCCTGTCGGGGTCGAGGCAATGCGCCTGATTGAATCCATACCCGAAGAAATTTCGCCGATGATTGTGGCTTGACCGTCAAGCTCGGGCATTGGGCCCAACGAAATAAAAAACTGACTCCCGTTTGAGTTTCTCACGTACTTTCGAACGCCAGCCGCCTCTCCGACTTGCGGTGCCATCACGACAAGACCCGGGCGATCGATTTTCACAAATGAAGAGACTTCATCGCGCTCGGAGTATCCCGGTCCACCGCGACCATTGCCGAAGGGGCAGCCGCACTGAATGAGAAATCCTTTGATCACACGGTGACAAGTGAGCCCCGTGTAGAATGGACGTTTTACTTTCTTGCCGGTGCGGATATCGGTGAACTCTTTGAGACC
>JAEUWE010000411.1 GCA_016791465.1 Pseudobdellovibrionaceae bacterium | reverse complement strand
CTCTTTGATGATAACACCGCGCTCATTGCCCGCAAGATTGTCGAAAACAGCGCCGAGACTGGTGATCACTACATCGCCAGAAACGCGCGCGAAGAGTCTGGATTGTTTCATAGCGCAATTGGCGGTGGCGCCCTCACGGCTCTCACCACCGTCATGAAGTTTGTGATTTCTAGCCTTCCAGGCTCACCCTTCGTTCTTGGACTTCTCGCGTCTCTGAACTACGCCGGAAGCTTTATTGGGCTTCAACTCAAGGGTTTTAGTCTCGCCACCAAGCAGCCTGCAATGACGGCCGCAGCTTTGGCCGATCGCCTGTCTGAATCATCCAAAGCAAACGACGATACGCCGATGGTCAATGAGATCATCAATGTGATTCGCTCGCAGTCGGTTGCCGTTCTTGGCAATCTCTTGGCGGTGACCCCCGGTGTGATTATTTTCTGCTGGGCTTATAAGTTACTCATCGGCTCTCCTTTTTTAAAGCCAGCAAAAGCCCTCTATACGATCGAAAGTTTTTCGATCCTTGGCGCAACACCCTTTTACGCCGCGTGGACAGGCGTCTTGCTGTTCCTCTCGAGCCTCTCCGCCGGATGGTTTTACCACTGGGTTCTCTATCGCAAGCTGCCCCAGGGGCTGAGCCGCAGCCCCTGGCTTGTTCAAACCATCGGCATGGAACGGGCGCGAAAATTCTCGCTCTTCTTTAAAAAGCACTGCGCTGGATTTGCTGCCAATATCTCGCTTGGACTTTTACTGGGACTTTCGCCTGCGGTGTTTCATTTCTTTGGATTACCGCTCGATGTCCGACACATCACGCTCTCGACCGGCAGTCTTGCCGCGGCGGTGATGAGCACTGGCCCCGTGATTTTTTCGTCGACGATTTTCTGGTATGCCGTTTTAGGTATCTTGAGTATGGGCTTTTTTAATATTCTGGTCTCGTTTAGTCTTGCACTCGCTGTCGCACTCCGAGCCCGCCGCATTCCGTTTATGATGGGACTTCGTGTTCTCAGCAAAGCCGGCTACTGCGTCCTGATGCGTCCATCGCTTGTCTTCGGACCACGGGATGTTATGCCAGAAGCTTAACGATCTCTTCAACCTGCTGTAACGCCAGCACATCGCCATTTTGAATTCGTGTCTTCTGAATCAAAGCCACTCGATGCGCTGAGAACTTATGATCCTTCGACTCCAAGTTTCGATCAGCCCCTTTTTCAAGAAGAAACCGAACACACTCAGGAGACCTCGCTTGAATCGCAAACATCAACGCCGTCCAACCAATGTGATCCTGTGCATTGATCAATTCTGGAATTGCGCGCAGAGCATACTCCAGTGTCTCCCGATTCCCAGACTGAGCCGCAAACATCAACGCCGTGGTCGCTTCAGTTGTTTTAACATTGAGCTCAGCCCCTCGCTCGCGAAGCAGGCGAACGATATCCAGAAGCCCCATCCGAAGCGCAATTGTCATCGCACTGGCACCACTCACCGTTGTGTGTAAGACATCGATTTTCGGCTGCATCAAAAGAAATGTCGCAATCTCGCCTCGCTTTTGATCCAAGGCCATCATCAGCGGCGTCCAGTCCGAAACACGCAAGATCTTGCCGGTGCCCTGTCGACCGTTGATATCGGCCCCAAAGCTCACCCACTTCTTAAACGCCTCAAGATCACCTTGTGAGATGCTTCGATTCAACGGCGAAAGCCCCTGCATGTCGACAAGATCGGGATTACCTCGGTGCTTGCATATCCACTCGATTTGCGACCAGTCGTTCGTCTTCATTGCATAGCGGAGAGCCGCATCGGCGTCCTCTCCGTGATCGACGAGGAACCGAGCCACGTTCAGTTGCGAAACTCGAAGCGCAACATTGACCGAAGTTTCTCCGGCCTCGTTCACAACATGAAGACCACTGGTCTCCACTTTGGCGACCAGTGCCTTAATCACTCGCTGCTGGTTATTTTCTACGGCCAGCAATAGCGGCGTTGTGCCTTTTCCATTCTTCAGTGCTCCGTTCACTCCGGCTTCGATTAAGAACTGAAGGAGATCAAGGTCATTCTTCGCAACAGCAATATGCAGCGCGCTTTCGCCAGTCTGAGGATCCTGAAATTGAATATTCGCTCCACCACTCACCAATGCACGAAGAGCACTGATTTGTCCCATGCGAACAGCATTTAAAAATTGGGCCCCTTTGACATCGGAGTCTGTCGATTTTTTGCCAAAATCGAACACTTTTTTAAACATCGTGGACCTCCAGTCGATCTGTTAGCGAAATTCATGAAAGTAATCGATGCCCTCCGGAATCCACGGTTCGTGTACGCCCTCAAGACGGAAAATTCGACCGTCTCGACTCTCTTCGACTTTGCGCGGTTCCACAGAAGGTCTGAAGTCACGAGACAAAAAACCGTGGCCAACAAGCTCAGGCAGAATTACCTGAACCGTCGGCTCGCCTAGGATCTGTCGACGAACGAGATTGTCGATACTCGACTCCATCTCCTCTTTTGTGATTCCGTAGTTCTCGCGCATGTCTTTTGCGACATTCAACACACGACCAACATTCAAGCGCCCATCTTGAAAAAGATCGAGTGCCGCCTGCAGAGTGTTGAGAGTCGGAACGCAGCGCCGACCGAATTTTAAGTAGTACTCCGGATCGGTATCGGTCGCGAGATTGATATAGATCTTTTCGACCGGATCATTCACCGGGATCTGCTCCTGCAAATCCAAAATGGTCTCAGTCTGCTCGCCAATAACATGCAAGCTTGAAAGGATATCGATCAGTTCCTTTTCTGAATGGCGACGCGCACAGATGTCCGAATAAAGCGAATAGATCACCGCATCGCTTTCAGAGTCATCGCCCCAAAGAACTTGGCGAACATCCTCTTTGAGACGCGTCCGGAGCTGCAGGAGCGCTTGTACCTTGAAGCCAACCTGTTTCGTCAAACGCCACCAGCGCGATGGCTTCCAATTCTTTAAGTTGTCCTTAAAGAAAGCACCCAATGGCTTAATCTCGTCGAGCTCAAGCTTTTGCGTGATTTTCTCTTCCATCTGCGGCGGACTGGCGGTGATAAAATAAATGGGGAACGCCAGTTGCCCGCGCTTATCCTCCCAGCCCGAGCGAAGCGCACGAACCAGCGACGCTGTGCCTGGAATATTCTTTTTCTGAAAGGCCTTCTCAATGACCGTGCGCCAAAGCTCCGATGCTGATGCCCAACTGGTATCCAAATAAGTCTTATCCAGATCCCAAACATAGACCTCAGAAAACGCGCGTTCGAGATTTTCTCCGGTATAGCGAAAAAAAACGACGTCGCCTTCAATTTCAGAGCGCATTTCCCAATCAGCCATTTGTCTCTCTATTAGAACGCAAGAAGTAGCACGGCGGCAATACTCGCAAGTATAGAAAGCGTCGTCGCCAGAGGTCGAGTTTCTTTTTTCGACTCCTCATCGACCGAACGCTGGGCCGGCTGCAGAATCTGCATCGCTAGCTCTGAAACACGAGCCTTGTCATCGCTCTTCACGTTCAGACGCTCGATCTCGGAGGGAAAAGCAACAAGCCCTCCCACCTGCACCCCGCGTGAATCCGCTATTCGGGTGAGTTCAACTGTCGCGATCTGATCCTTAACAGACACCACCTTGCCAACAGCGGTGATCTCTGTTTTTGCTCCACCCTGGAGCAACGGATCAAGCGACGAGCGCCGGACCTGAAGCCACTGCGCCACATCGCCCTCTGCGATACGAGCACCTAACCCCGTCTTTACCTTTACAAGGCGACGACCTCCGTCCTCATAGATCGGCTGACGCGTGAGGGGATCAAGCTGCGTGATGCCCTGAAACGGCAGGTGAGCAATAAAACGACGAACTAAACTCTTACCGACGGCGCCAACCTGATCGCGAACCAACACTGATGGGTGGAGTTCGACGGATTCTTCCCAGAGCTTCGATCCATCTTTTCCCTCCCAAACGGCAACCGTCAGCGACCGAACCTTCAGTCGAACGGTAATCAGCACTTCAGCCTCAACGTGCCGACTCAAAATCACCGCATCAGCGGTCGTCAACACCCCTCTTGGCTGAAACGCATCGACTCGCTGAAGGAAAGCCCGACTCGCGACGACAAACCGTCCAGTACTCGTCAACTCTTCGCGAACTTGCCACCAGACCTCATCAAGACTCTTTGCTGTCGCATCGTCGACCCCTCCACCGAGTCCTGAGGCGCCCTCGAGTAGCACTGGAAAGACGGCAATTTTCTCGAAGCCATTGAAGACCGGGCCCTCTGCATGAGCAGACAGACCAATACTGCAACTGAACAATAAGAAAAGTCGTACCGCAAAATGAAACACTGCCGTTATTCTCACTCAAATTCCGCCAGAACCGAACTCCAAACAGCAACCAGACCTCGTCAGACGTCCAGCTCCATCGACCTCAGAACCAATGGATATCGACAACCGGGAACTCAATCCACATTTCGCCTTTTGGAAATTGTGGCGGGCGTTTCTCTGTTTGACCTCGGAACCGCAAAAAGGCCGTCAGCGACGCGATAAACGCATCAAATGCTTGCGGGTTCTCGACCATGGCCTTCATATCCTGCTGATAGAGGAATGCGATTTCTCGCTCAATCAATTGCTTTAAGAAGAAGTGACGGGCCTCATCACTGTCCACCGCATGACGGTGAAACTTAAGATGGCTTTTCGGTACCTTAAGCCCGCGACCCATTCGCCAAATCGAAAGTTT
>JAEUWE010000363.1 GCA_016791465.1 Pseudobdellovibrionaceae bacterium | reverse complement strand
TGCCTATGTTTATTTCCTTCGTTCAAAAGGCCTTCTCGACGGCCTGGCCGGTGGAACAAACTGGGTCTTCCGCGACGAGTCGTGCCATATGAACTTTGCTTTCGAGGTCATCGAAGTGGCTCGCAAAGAGGAGCCTGAGCTCTTCAATGATCAGATGAAGGACATGGTCGTTGCGATGCTTGAAGAAGCTGTTGAGTGCGAGATGGCTTTTGCCGAAGACATTCTCGGTGGTGGCATCGCGGGGCTCTCGCTCCAGGACATGCGTCAGTACCTGCAGTTCATCGCCGATCAGCGCATGCAGATCCTGCACATTCCACCGAAGTTTGGTTCCAAGAATCCATTTGGCTTCATGGAACTCCAAGACGTTCAAGAACTCACAAACTTCTTCGAGCGCCGTGTATCGGCCTACCAAGTTGGTGTCACCGGTCAGGTTTCGTTCGACGAATCGTTCTAAACTGTCATTCGAGGCACGGAAACGAAGTGGTGGGCGCAAACGCTCGCCACTTTTTATTTTAAGGACTTGAGACCAAGAGCACTCGCCGCTGCTTGCCCGAATCAAGAGCGACCTTCACCTGAATCGATTCGGTCCCATTTTTTTTAATTTTCGCGGCGATATCGCCCGCAACAGCCTGCGGTCCAAGAACGCCTCGCTGCAACTCGCTCGCCGCCTCGCCGAGACACTGATCCACAAACGGAAGACTCACGACCATACCCGACTGCGCATCAGGCCAACCTGCAATCTCAACCGAGAGATCCCAGATCGCCGCCTCTCCAGCAATGACGGCTGAGAACCGATAGACGCGACCGAAACAAACACTGGCCTCAGACTCAGCCATCAATCAATCCGTCCCGACCCCGAAAGCACAATAAAGTACTGTGTGTCGTCGGCGGCATCGGAGCGAATGACTGAATTAAAAACACGTTTCGCGCCACCGCCAATAGAAAGCCCGCCAGCATGAATCGTCAACCCCGCCTCAGCAAATGGAGCCGAGTCGCCCTTCGTCACAAATCGATATCCAGGACCGGCAAAGGCCGTCAGTCCCATTTCGCGGTCGCCAACATCAGCCATCAAACGCGCCGACGAATCGAGCCCATAAACCGTTTCAGTCGCATCAGAAAAGCGACCAAAGCCAGCGTTTCGCCAAACAAACCAATCCGAGATGAAGGCATTTAAGCCCAACGACGCCTCTGAATACGATCTTCCACCACTACTCCCCGTTGAAACTCCCAGGTCATAAGTCAGAGAAAATCCGTCACCACTCGGAGCCGACGCCGAAAACACCTGAGAACTCGAAAGTAACAAACCCAAGAAACAGAAAATGAAAAGTCGCTTCATAAGAAAATGCTAGGAGGTTTTGAAATTAAACGCCAGCTGAAGCCCTTGCTTATCATGCCCAAAAACAAAAAGCCCGGGCTTGCGCCTAGGCTTTTCATTCGAAACGGTCAAAAGACCTTTCGAAAACTCAAGCTTAGTGAGTTTTTGTTTCTTCTTTTTTCTCTTCTGTTTTAGCTGCTGCAGCTTTTTTCGAAGCTTTTTTTGCTTTCGCTTCTTTTACAGGAGCAGCTGCAGGAGCTGCTTCAGCTGCAGGAGCTGCCGCTGCTGCAGGAGCCGCTGCAGGAGCTGCTTCGTGTGCGTGATCAGCTGCGAATGCTACACCAGAAACAAGTGCCATTGCGGCTACGAGTCCGAAAAATTTCATGTTGTTCTCTCCTACCGTATATACGGTGTGTTGCTACTGCTCGCTAAATACTCTTAGCTAAGCTTCAAGGCATCATTGCCTTTATAACAAAATAGAGGGTAATTGATTTTTATCAGCTGGCAAGACGATTTTAGGAGCCCCATCACATGGATCTAAGTCCCAATCCCCCCCCTTCCAATCCCGATCAGTCGCCAGAGCCAAAGCTCCTCGAAAGCCTTCTCGGCGGACGCCTGCAGGCGATTTTTGTTCGGGGACTATTCACCCTTCTTCCGCTCCTATTGACTCTCTTTTTAGTCATCTGGCTGATCAGCAGTCTTGAAAGCGCATTCGGCGACGCCGCTCTGGCCCTGCTGCCAAAGAGCTTCTACGTTCCCGGTCTTGGTCTCGTGCTGGCACTGCTCGTCATTATGGCAACCGGCCTATTGGTCGAAAACTATCTGGCGGGAAGACTCCTGCATAAACTCGAAGAGGCCCTCAAAAAAGCGCCCGTTATTCGCGCGATCTATTCGCCGATCAAAGACCTCACCGATCTCTTTCGCCGAACCAAAGGCCCCGACGGCGGGCAACGCGTCGTCTTTGTTAAAGTCGGAACTGGAATCGAAGTTCTAGGACTCGTCATGCGCGATCAGTTTCACGATCTCGGAAAAACACCGATCACAGGCGGCACCGTCGCAGTCTTCATTCCGTTCTCCTATGGCTTCGGTGGATTCACCGCTCTCGTTGGACCGGAAGCCTTACGCGATGCCGGCATTCCCGCCGAACGCGCACTCCAGCTTGCCATCACGGGCTGGGTGAAAAGCTCACGCGCGCCATAATCGGGCAGTGATCAGATCCGGCGACTTCGGGCTGATGCCACATCTTCGTGACAAGATGAGCGGCCTCAGGGTTTGCAAACATGTGATCAAGCCGCCATCCAATGTTGCGTTCACGAACACCGGGCCGATAACTCCACCAGGTGTAGTGCCCACCATCTTTTTGAAACTGACGAAAAAGATCGACCCAGCCCAAACTCATGAACGAATCAAACCACTCACGCTCTTCCGGCAGAAAGCCCGCGTTATCGCGATTGGTTTTGGGGTTTGCAAGGTCGATCTCGGTATGGGCGACATTGATGTCCCCAGCAAGAATCACCGATCGACCATCTCTTCGCAGACTCTCAAGCCGCTTGGCCGCATCAGCACAGAACTTCAACTTGTATGGAAGGCGTGCATGGTCGCGCTGTGAGTTCGGAAAGTAGCTATTGATAAAAACCCACGAGCCGAAATGCGTCTCAAGCCAACGCCCCTCGCGGTCATACTCGGGCTTTCCCAGTCCAACGACGACTTGGTCAGGAGCTGCCTTCGAAAGCGTCAGACACCCCGAGTATCCAGCCTTCTCTGCTTCCGCCCAGGCCGCATGACGCAGTCCCTCGACTCCCAGTAAACCCGGAATTCCCTCAAGATGCTCCGGGCTAGCTTTGACCTCTTGAAACATGACGACGTCCGGCGACACGCTCTCCAGCCAAGACTGCAGGCCTTTCTTTGCCACTGAGCGCAGACCATTGACGTTCCAACTCGCAACGCAGAGTTCAGACTGTTTTTTAGCTGTGTTTTTCGGCGCGACTCCCATGACTACCCTCCGACGCCTCTTTCTCGAGGAGTCGGCGGATCTTGGCAAGAATTTCCGGATTGATGCTGCCGTTTCTTTTGATCTCTTCATACGCTTCAAGAGGACTCAAATGACGCTTCCCCTCTTCAAGACGAGTCAGGTAATCAAACTGGTCTGCAAACGACAGAATCATCGCATCATCGGAAATTCGCCCAGCAGGCAAACCTTTGGGACCGCCCTTTCCAGACCATTTTTCATGATGTTGCAAAATGGCCTTCTCAACTTCGGGCGGAACGATAATCCGCTTCATCTTAACGCGATTCATACTCCGCTCAGGATGGGAGTAGAAAAGCTCTCGAAGCTCAGGCTTCACTTCCCATTCTGGAATCGACTGCAACTCAACAGGAAGCTCGGTGAGTCCAAGATCGTGAAACAAGCCGGCCATCGCAATATCCTCAGGACGAGGATGCCCAATGCCGATCGCAAACAACGCCGCCACTGTTGAGACGTTCGAAGCATGTGAGTAGGAATCGCCAGTATCACCAATTGAGGACAGCAGTTTTTTATACCACTGGCTCGTTGCACCTTTGGTCACATAGCTCGAGATGATGCCCTCGACCTGAGAGATCATCTCTTTGCCGTGATCAAAGTCACCCTTCACCGACGAATCGAAAATATCTTGAAATAAACCACGAACGCTTTCTCGCAGTTTTTCTTGGCGCTCAGTTGAACTCACAGCCCCGGCGCCGAGCGAACGTAGTTTCGAAGCTGTGTACTGATAAAACTGCGCCATGTCCTTTTGGTCGACAAAGACCTGGCCGACCTGATTCTCCGCAAGCTTCTCGAGTTTTTTCTCGGTTAGCCCCTCACCTTTGGCTGAAAGCTTAATGTACTTCCGATTGAGCGGCAAAAAGGCATAGGTCTCGAAATCAAGCCGATCGCCTTCACCTAAATCCAAAACTCGAACGCCTTTATAGACCCGCTTCTTCTTCTCACCGGTAATCACATAGGTCAGACACGCCTCTTTTAAAAGACTGCGATCAAGCGGAAGCTGCAAACATTGGTTGAATCCATTTTTTAGAAGAAGCCGCGGTTCCCAAACCTTTGGGTCTGTTGCCACGAAGAATTTTTTCGTTTCGGGGCACTGATTCTGTAACACCTGTGCCAACTCATTGGCCGGAAGCCCCGCCTCGGAGCCCGCAAAGACCGCATTGAACATGCCATCTTGCCAGCTTTCAAATGCCTTTTCGAATTCAGTCGCATCGTGAATGACGGTGTACAGCGCACCCTCGCAGAGCGATTCCACTTCTGCCTTTGATGGACCATCCAGTCCAATCAACAATACCGGGTAGCCGCTCTCGTCGCTCATCACACTCCTCGAAGCCCAAGCCCCTCAAAAGAGAGGCTCAACTTCTATTCTGAGTCCGCTTGTGCGCCTCTTCAAGCTTCGTCTTCAATGTCTCCGCAGTAAATGGCTTTACGATGTAGTTATCGACCCCAGCTTTGACAGCCTCCATCACCTGGTGACTCTCGCTTTCAGCCGTCAGCAGGACGAAAGGCGTGTGTTTAAACCGACCATCCGCTCGTACCCGCTTTAAGAGATCAAGACCTGTGCAATTTGGCATATTCCAATCGCTCACGATCAGTCCGATCGGTGGGTTTGCAGCCTGGATTGCATCCCACGCTTTCTGACCGTCAGCAGCCTCAGTGATATCCGTAAACCCCAATTCCTTAAGGGTCTTTGACACAATCTTCCGCATCGTCAACATATCGTCGACGACGAGGACCCGAGTGGCTTTATCGAACATGGCTGCTCCTCCTCAATGCTGTTAGCCGCCGGCCTTATCAATCAGAATCTCCAAGTGAAAAGCTCCGGCTGAGCTCTCGAATGGAATCACAATCGATGGGTTCCGACTTTGGTGATGCAACTTCAGTTTATCGCCAACAAGAATGGTTGGAATACTTTTTTCTAAATTATAGCCTCGGGTATCATTGAGCACCGTCTTGGCTTGGCCAAAAATGATATTTAAAAGCTCGCCGGCTGCATCCTCAAGCTCTGACGAAATCTGATCATGTTTTTCACCGACCATGTTTTCATAGATCCGCAAAAACACCTCAGCCCGAAAGCAAATCGAAATTGTCCCCGTAAAATCGGCGCATTGAATACCGATCACGCCTGCAATCTCCATCGGAATCCGCTCTTCGGGTTTACGCAAGTAGGCCTTCCCAGGATTGAGCGGTGTCTGCGCCTGCATCTCAAGAACTTTACGCGTGGCCAAAATAAACGGATTGATAAACTCGACATCGACGACTGGCCGAGAAGGAGCCGATCGTTTTTTCGCTTCCTCCAACGACTGCACGGCAACGACGACTGAAACCAATCCATCAGCCCGCATTTGGGTGACAAACTTGGGATTGATGTTCATGAAAAACAGATGCTTCCCATAGCTTTTCAACTGCTGGTTATAGAGAACCAAAT
>JAEUWE010000315.1 GCA_016791465.1 Pseudobdellovibrionaceae bacterium | reverse complement strand
ATGATCAAAGCTGTCTATGACTTGATCCAAAGTGGCACGTATGGAAAAGCCATTGGCTACTCGCTTTACTGTGGAAGCTATCTTCCGGATTGGCGACCTGGTCGTGACTATCGCAGCCTTTATAGCTCGTCGGCGAGGTTAGGTGGTGGCGTTCACATCGATCTCATTCATGAGTTTGACTTTGCTTCTTATTGGTTTGGTCCCTACCAGTCGATCTCGGGCCGATTGGCCAAAGTGAGTCGTCTTGAGATTGACTCGATCGACGATTGTGCATCACTGACAAAGCACAGCGGTGGCGTCATTGGCACTGTTCACCTTGATTACTATCGGCCAGTCGCTCGTCGAGAATTTGAAGTCGTGTTTCCTGAGGTGGTCGTTCGTGGAGATCTCTTGACGTCGAAAATCGAAATTGCGTCAAAAGCAGGTTCTGAATTGAAAGACTACTCGATTACTCGCGAAGCGCTTTTTGATCGGCAAGCAAAAGCGGTCTTGGCAGCAATTCGGGCGAACGAGAAGTCACCCTGGTCGCTGGCTGAGTGTTCTGATACCAATCGACGGGTGCTGCGCCAAGGGACGAATTTCGGGAAAAATTCTGAGGAGTGAGCTATGCAGAGCGTGATGTTTGGTCTTAAAGACACGGTTTGTATCTTGACTGGCGCGGCGGGCACGATTGGGAAGGCTTGTGCGCTGACCCTTCTTGAGCAGGGCGCTGAGGTTTTTGGGTGTGATGTTCGAAGCCCAGAACTTGAGCATCCCAAGTTTCATTTTCAACATCTTGATGCATCCGATGCGGATCAACTGACAGCCTACGTTGGATCTATCAAGAGTGGTGCTAGACGTTGGGCATTTATTCATGCGGCCTATCCGCGAACTGAAAACTGGGGAAAACTAGGTTTTCTCAATGTTAAGCAGGTCGATTTTGATAAGAACGTACAAATGCAGCTAGGATCTGCTTTTGCATTTTCACAACTTGCGGTTCAGCGCTGTATTGATGAAAAATGCGAGGGAATACTGG
The DNA here is from genome assembly GCA_016791465.1 of Pseudobdellovibrionaceae bacterium. GTDB lineage: Bacteria > Bdellovibrionota > Bdellovibrionia > Bdellovibrionales > JAMPXM01. The sequence continues at coordinate 11,520 of JAEUWE010000315.1, read as the reverse complement.
TCAACTTTGGCTCTATCTACGGAGAGTTGGGGCCCGATCTATCCATTTATAACGGAACGCCGATGCAAAATCCGTCGCCCTATGCAGCAATTAAAGCTGGAGTGGCGGGGTTATCTCGATATATTGCAACTGCCTATGGTGCCAATGGGATTCGATCGAATGTGATCTGTCCGGGCGGGATTTTTAATGCTCAACCGCAGTCTTTTGTTGAGGCTTATCAGCAGAATGTTCCGTTGGGACGCATGGGGCAGCCGAGTGATATTTCGGGAGTCGTTGCGTTTTTGTGTAGCCCTGCTGCGTCTTACATCACTGGACAAACTATAATGGTCGATGGTGGATGGTCGGCCTGGTAACGAGGAGAGTGTTATGCGAGTTCTAGTCACCGGCGCTGATGGTTTTATCGGATCGCATCTTACCGAGTACCTTCTTGGCAAAGGACTGCAGGTGCGCGCACTTTGTCTTTATAACTCATTGGGGAGTTGGGGCTGGCTCGACGCTTTTTCTGCGGAATCCAAGAAGCCGGAAAATCTTGAAGTGGTTTTAGGTGATATTCGCGATCCGCACTTTTGCCGAACGATTACCAAAGACATCGACATCGTATTCCATCTCGCAGCGCTGATTGCGATTCCGTATTCGTATCATGCTCCTGACACTTATATTCAGACCAACGTCGTCGGCACTTCGCATATGTGTTTGGCCGCTCTTGAAAATGGAGTGAAAAGATTTATTCATACGTCGACAAGCGAGGTTTACGGCACGGCTCAGTATGTGCCAATTGACGAGAAACATCCCTTACAACCGCAGTCTCCCTATAGTGCCTCAAAGATTGGCGCCGACAGTATGGCTCTGAGTTACTTCAATGCATTTAAACTGCCTGTCGTTGTTGCGCGACCGTTTAATACCTATGGTCCGCGGCAGTCTGCGCGAGCAATTATCCCGTCCATTATTTCTCAGATCGCGGCCGGCAAGAAAGAGATCAGCGTCGGTGATCTCACTCCAACCCGTGATCTCAATTTTGTTTTGGACACATGCGACGGTATGTGGCGTTTGAGCCAGTGTGACCAAGCGGTCGGCCGTGCTGTTAATATTGGCTCTAACTACGAAGTGACCATGGAAGCAGTTTTTAGTTTAATTGCGAAACTTATGCAGGCCGATGTTCATCCGGCCGTTCAGGGCGAAAGAATTCGACCTGAGAAGTCAGAGGTTTTTCGTCTCTGGTGTGACAACACTCAGATTCGAAGTTTGACCGGGTTTGAGCCTCGGTATTCTCTTGAAAAAGGACTTACGGAAACAATCCGATGGTTCACTCAGCCTGAGAACTTAAGGCTCTACAAAACAAATCAGTACACGCTTTGATTTCCTAGCGTCCGCGGCCAAAGAGCACAACACGGACGGTTTTTAGGAGAATGGCGACGTCGATCAGAAGTGAGTAGTTTTTGATGTAGTAGAGATCGTACTGCAGCTTTTCACGCGAGTCCTCAACGGACGAACCATAACCGTAAAGACATTGCGCCCACCCCGTGATGCCCGGAGGCACAAGATGGCGAAGGTTATAGTATTGTATGACCTTCTCAAGTTCAGCATTCATCTCCGGACGTTCAGGACGAGGCCCAATGAAGCTCATTTCGCCTTTAAGAACATTGATCAGCTGCGGAAGTTCGTCGATGCGACTGATTCGTAAAAACTGTCCAATGGGTGTGATTCGCGAATCGTTTTTCTGTGCCCACTGGGCGCCATTTTTTTCTGCGTCGCCGACCATTGAGCGAAACTTGTAAATGATGAAGTTCTTTCCGCCGAGACCTGTTCGAACCTGTCGATAAACGATGGGGCCGGGGCTTGTCAGTTTTATCAACACCGCCGCTATGGCCATAATCGGCGTAGTCAGAACCAACAGTGTCGAAGCCAACAAGACGTCGATAATTCGTTTAATTCTCAAGCCGATTGGATTGTGAAGGAGATCGAATCCAGGGGAGAGCGCAAACCAACCGTCTCGTAGATAGAAGACCGGAACTTTGAACCAAATGTGTTCATAAAACTCAGTGAGATCAAGGATCTTGGCGCCTTGTAGGCGGGTCATCATCAGGCGATTAAAGAGACTCTCTTCAAATGACAGCGAGTCGCAGATGATGATTCCGGTCCATTTGCGTTCGAGCAAATTCGGAAGTTCGCTCCATTTTGCAATCAACGAGATTTCCGCAGCTTCAGCGGTTGCCCGCTCTGAGTCTGGCACCAGGCAGTGAACAGTGCCCTGGTTTTCCTTTTTTGCGAAGTCATTTAAGAACAGGCGGAGCGACTCTGTCTTGCCGATTGCAAGCCAATGGAGCTTGGTTGCACGTTCTTTAAAGAGTCGGCCGGCGACAAGCCGAGAACTGGTGGCCCATGCTCCAAAAATGCCGAGGCTAATACATGGCCCAAAATAAACAGACCAATTGGTTTGGAGGTGGCGTTTCAGCACATACGCGACCGGTAATGAAAGCCCAATAGTGATGAGGTTTGCCACAATCGCGCGGGGCGGAGCTCGAAGGCCTGAAATCTGTGAATCCAAGTTATAGAGATCAAAGACATGGAGAACGACGAAAAGAATGAGGCCAACCGCAACAATTTGTTCAATGTCGTACGGTACGACGAAGAATGCTGGCATGAGCTGCCGTACAGCCAACGCAATTGCGTAATAGATCACAACGTCGGCGATGACCGCGACGATCCGGCGTCCCGTTCGGCCCTGTCGGAACGCGACAACATCTTTGAGCGGCGCCTGGTCTAAAAACGCCGAGCCCGTTATCGATTCAGAAGATGGAGACTGGGTGCTGATTGACACGGGAAGCAAGTTACTTGAGAAGCAGGGTGCTCTCAAACCCTTTTTCGTGGTGGCCCTTCGGGTAACAGTGTTCTGGTGTGTATGGTGAGTTGGTTGAGTCAGATGTTAAGCCGACAATTGACGAATTTCCCGGTTCGTCGAGATGAATCGGAGCGGATGCGACGCCAGTGGTTGGCTCACGCCGAGGGTTTGGTGCTGGAGATTGGTTTTGGATCGGGTCTGAATCTTCCCTATTATGGCAGCAATACCAGAGAGTTAATGGCGCTGGATCGCGAGTTTGACGATAGTCCCCAGTTTCGAGCGCGGATGCGGAGTGTTCGGTTTCCGGTACTTTTCGTTAAGGCAGGGGCACAGAAAATTCCTCTCCAGGACCATTCGGTTGATACGGTCGTATCGACCTGGACGCTATGCAGCGTTGGTGCCATTCCGGCTGTGCTTGCCGAAGTTCGGCGGGTCCTCAAGCCTTCTGGAAAGCTAATTTTCATAGAACATGGCCTCTGCTCGCAGAAGGGCCGAGGACGGCTCCGATCTCTACAGAAGGTTTGGTCTCCAATTCAGCAGAAAATAGCGGATGGATGTCGGGTTGATCACGATATACGGGCTGAGATCGAGATGGCCGGATTCCAACTTGTCGATGTTGAAGAAGGTTTTGTTCCGGGATGCCGCCCGATGGCTTTTTTTACCCGCGGAATTGCTCGCCTTGACGAAAATCCTCGTTGATAAATCAGGTACATTCCCATTAGCTGGTCAGCTATAAGTATCACTCGTTGATCTGACATTACGCCCCCTTGAAGGGCGTCCTATGGAGAGCCTCATGCGTGTTATGTTTTTGAATCCGCCCTTTCATGCTCGTTTTTCTCGTGAATCGAGAAGCCCTGCAGTCGCCAAAAGCGGCACGCTCTATTTCCCCAAATGGCTCTGTTACGCGGCCGGTGTTGCGATTAAAGCTGGCCATGAGGTCGATGTTGTCGATGGTCCCGCGTGGGAAGTCGACGTGCAGTATGTTGCCGATCGAATTGAAAGTAAAAACATTGAGGCCCTCGTCTGCGACACCTCAACTCCAAGTATCGTCAATGATCTGAAGGTTGTTGAAGATCTTCAATCGCGCTTTCCGAAAATGAAGATTCTGATGGTCGGTCGCCATGTGTCTTCGATGATGGAGGACACCTTTAAGCGAGCGCCCGCGGTTCAATATGTTGCTCTTCGTGAATATGAGTACACCGTTCGCGATTGGCTTGAGGCTGTTAGCTCTGGCGCCTCGATGGATTCTGTACTGGGCCTTGCGTGGAGAAACGATAAGGGTGAGATCGTTAAAAACGCTCCTCGTCCTGCGATAGAAAATCTAGATGAACTGCCGTTTGTCACCGAGGTGTATAAGCGTTTCTTGCGTGTTGAAGACTATTTTTACGGCCATTCGCTCTGGCCTCTCGTCGTCTTTGATACATCTCGGGGCTGTCCATACCGCTGCACGTTCTGTGTCTATCCCCAGACTTTTAGTGGTCATAAGATGCGCTATCGGTCAGTTGCCAATGTCGCCGATGAATTTGACTACGTTGCACGTGAGCTTCCGCAAGTGAAGACGATCATGCTCGAGGATGACACCTTCATTATCGACAAAGATCGTACGCTTGAGCTGGCGAATGAGCTGGTGAAGCGCGGAAATAAAATTCCGTTTGATTCGAATTGTCGCGCTGATGTTCGCGCCGATGCCGACTTCTTTAAGCAGCTCAAAAAGGCAGGGGCACGTCTTTTCTGCGTCGGTTTTGAGAGCGGAAACAACGAAGTATTGAAGCACGTACGTAAGAATTTGAATCTTGAGATGACTGAGAACTTCATGAAAAACACACGTGAAGCCGGAATCATGGTTCATGGCTGTTTCATGGTTGGAAATCTCAATGAAACACAGGGAACGATGCAAGAGACCTTGGAACTTGCAAAGAAGCTGATGCCGGACACGGCGCAGTTCTTCCCGATCATGGTTTATCCGGGAACTGCAGCGTATGAAGAAGCAAAACAACGGGGTCTATTGGAAACTGAGGACTATTCGGCTTGGCTGACAGCCGATGGTCTTCACAACAGCGTTGTGAATCTTCCGAACCTCACTCATCGTGAGCTGGTTGAGTTCTGCGATCGCGCGCGTCGCGAATTCTACTTGAGTCCAAAGTATCTTTTGCACAAGGCAAAACAGTCGATCACGAATCCTGCCGAGTTTCAGCGAAACGTAAAGGGCTTCTCAAAACTTGTGAAGTACTTAACGAAAGGTTCGTTCGGCAAAGATGAGCCAAGCAATCGCCACAGTCCTGAAAAACAGAACAACGTCCACGCGTAAGAGGGCAAGTAAGATGACGTCGGTCGGTCTTGTTTCAGTGGTGATGCCAGCACATAATGCTGATCGTTTCCTGAAAGAGTCGATCGAGTCTGTTGTTGCGCAGTCATACATGCAGTGGGAGCTCTTGGTGGTTGATGATGGATCAAGAGATCGGACGCGTGAGATCGCCGAAAATTTTGCGCGGGTTGATTCGCGAGTTCGTGTTTTTCACCATGACAAGGCTCGCGGTCCCGCTGAAGCCAGAAATACGGCGCTAGAGAATGCGAAAGGACAGTATGTCGCCTTTCTTGACAGTGACGACGTCTGGCTGACCGAAAAACTTCAAGTGCAGGTCGGACTGATGAAGAAGCACGATTGGGCGATGTCGTTTCACGAGTATCGGCGGATGACGGTCGATGGGAAAGAAACAGGTCGCTTGATTCGTGTGCCAAAGGAGCGAACCTATTCGCAATTGCTTAAGCACAACGTTGTCGGCTGCCTGACCGCGATGGTTGATGTTGCGAAAACAGGTCCGATCCGAATGCGGGCTGAAGGCTATGATGATTTTATCCTTTGGCTAGATGTATTGAAACGTGGCTACAAGGCGTACGGGATTCAGCAAGACCTCGCTCGCTATCGACGAGTGCCGGGCTCGGTATCGTTTAGTTGGCGCCGTGCCGCGCGTTGGGTTTGGGGCATCTACAGAGACGTGGAGCAGCTTTCGCTACCTAAGGCGCTGTGGTACTTCGCAAACTATTCTATCCGAGTCTATACTAAGCATATTCAGTTTTAGATCGGTGATCACGGTTACATGATGGAGCGGCCGCCATCGAACACCAGTGTCGCGCCATTCATATAGCTTGAGGCATCGCTGACCAAAAAAACTATGGCCGCTTTGTATTCATCAACATTGGCCATTCGTCCCATGGGAATGAGCGGAGTGAGTTTGTCGACGAATTCTTGAGGGTGGTTGTTAAAAACTCCTCCGGGAGCAAAGGCGTTGCAGCGCACGCCCTCTTTTGCCCAATAGGTTGCAACATATTTTGTGAGGCCCATTAAGCCATGTTTGATTGCGGAATAGGTCACGGGTTTCACTGGTTGCATGTCATCAGCAACTCCGGGCTGTCGGTAGATGCGTTGGTCCGGAGATATGAGTCCCAAGTCAGATGCAATGTTGAGAATGACACCACGACCTGTTGCGGCCATTTTCGGGCCAAAAGTTTGAACTGCCAAAAAGCTACCGGTCAGTCCGACGCTGAGTTCAAGGTTCCACTGCTCCAACGGAAAGGCTTCAAGGCGACTGAGTGGTTTAGCCCCCGGTTTATTTTCAAATTTCGGATCAATTGCGGCGTTGTTGATGAGAATGTCGGCGTTCTTTTTAAAGTATGACTCAATCTTATCGCGAGCGTCGCTGAGCGACTTTCCACTTGTGATATCGGTCGCCAGAGCCAAAACGCGCTCTGTTCCATGCTGTGCGCGCAGCCTGTCGGAAGTGGCTAGAAGCCTGTCGCGGTTGAGGTCCAGTAGCGCAACAGATCCGCCTGCCTCAAGAATGGCTTCGGCGTGCTTGGTGCCAAGCAAGCCGGCACCTCCAGTAATGACGGCCAGGCGGTCTTTAAGCGAGAACATCTCCATCACGGTTTTCATACGAGTCTCCGTATTTGTCCGCCATCAATGATCAGATTGTGTCCAGTGAGGGAGGGAGTATTGTTGAGGAAGAGAACGGCGTCAGCAATCTCCTCGGGCTTCACAAATGATTTCAAGGGCACGGCCGTTTTGATGTACGCATCAACTCCCTCAGGATTGTCGGCCATCTTTTTCTCCCAAGTGCTTCCGGGGAAGAGAACATTGCCAGGTGAAATCGCATTGACTCGGATGCCTTGCGAAGCCAGGGAGTCAGAGAGGCTCTTCATGTAGCTCAGCAAGGCTGACTTTGCCACCTTGTAAGGAATTGGGGCGGCAAGCGATTCGACGCCAGCAATGGAAGAGATGAGAACAATGTTTTTCGGAGACGCAGTCCTCAACACCTGGGTGCAAAGATCAATAGCGGCAAAAAGATTGAGTTGAAACATTCGTTGATACTCTTCAAGTGGGATGTCCCAGCCCTGAAGCGATTTGCCGCTCCCCAGGTTTCCCACGAGGAGATCGATCTTGGAATCGCTTGTAAGAATCGTTTTGAGGGCGACTTGAATCGAGCTTGAGACCGTGAAGTCGCCGACGACCTTGTCTGCCTGCAGACCTTTTTCGCGAAGAGATCGAACTCGTAAGTCGAGGGTCTCTGCATTGCGGCCGTTGAGCCAGACTTTATATCCCGAGTTTGCGAGCTTTTCGGCGATCGACCATCCGATGCCGCTCGACGAACCCGAGACCAGCGCAATTTGTTTCATGGCTGGCCTTCAAGATAGCGCTCGACGTATCGGCGAGTGAATTCCAGCTGTCGAGTGACCCGAGTCGTTTCATCGCGATACTGGTCGGCCCGAGAAGCCTGCAGATTGATTAGGCCTTTAAAGCCGATAGCCTTGAGGCATCCAAAGAATTCGTCGAACTGGGTATGGCCAGTTCCCAGTTCCACCGAGCCGCCACCGAATACGCGATCTTTAACGTGGACATCAGAAACGTATTCTCCATACATCTCAAATTCCTCGTTTGGCCGATAGCCCAGAGAGGCAGAGTTTCCTGAATCGTAGTTCACTTTGATTGCGTTCGATTGAAAGCCTTTGAGGAAATCACGAAAAGGTTTGGGGGCGAGATCTGTTTCAAAGTTGATATTTATATTCGCAGCTTCGGCGTCTGGCAGGCAGGCCGCAATCGAATTGGTAACCTGTTTCTGATCCGCGGGAGTCTTCATCGAAGACTGATCAACGCATGGAATGACGATATCTGTGACGCCGATCTGCGCTGAGTTTCGAATCAGCGTTTTGAGTACGCTGACGCTTTTGGACCCATGTTCTGAATGAAATGGTGCCTGCATAAAGTAATCGGCACAAATTGACTTTACGTTCACGCCTGATTCAGAAATCACAGTTTTGAGTTCCTGTATTCCACTAGTGCTCATCAATGGATTTAGAGCTTCCGTTCCGTGGTCGAGAATAAACTCGATATGCTGAAATCCGAGCTCTCGTGCGATGTGAAACTCAGCACTCCAATAGCCAGCGGGAAAAGCCTGATATCGTCCTTGATAGCGCGGTACCAGTCGCCCTTGCATAATTCCTATTGCTTTCACAAGACCTCCCGTCGTTTCTAAATTGCTGTCCAGCCGCCATCGACGTTTAGAATCTGGCCAGTGATGTAGCTGCTCTCGTCAGAAAGAAGTAGTCGGATCATCCCGAGCAAGTCTCTTGGGTGTCCAACACGGTCGAGCGTTGTTTTGTTTTTCAGGCGAACCGTGAACTCATCATCTTTTGGAGCATTGAACGAGTTTGTTTCAACATTCGGAAAGGTTCCTGGTGCTACAGAGTTACAGCGAATTCCGTATTCTCCCCAAAACGAGGAAAGGTAGCGCGTAAGACCGTTGATGGCTGTTTTGGCCACACCGTAGGTGACGGGGTTCAGGACCTTCTTGCCATCGTACAGTCGCCGATCAGGCGCGACGGAGCCATACATTGAGGAGATGTTGATAATGCTTCCCGGGATCTTTTTCTCAACCATGGCGAGGCCGACCGTCTGTGCAGCGACCATAGGCCCCAAGACGCCACTCTCAAGTCCGGCTCGCATCGCATCGATCGAAATATTCTCTATACGACCAGACGGAGTGTTGAAACCTGTCTTCTCGGAGAAGTCGTAGGCGTTGTTCACCAGGCCCCAAACATCAAAATCTTGGCAAACCTTCTTTAGCCTAGCTGCTGACTTTTCATGGTCATAAAGATCATACTCAACACAAGTCACGTTTGGATTTGAGAACATCGTCGCCGATTTTGCCGGATCGCGAGTGAGCGCAACGACGTGATAAATTTGTGCGAGATCCTCAATGAGGTAGCGGCCAAAATAACCGGTCGCACCTGAAACGATAATCGTACGTTGCTTGGATGGCTGCGTCACGCCGGGAGTCCTCTCACTTGCGTTCGTTTCCGCAATATCTCGACAAAAAGTAGTCACACAGATCGATATCTTCTGGATCATCAATTTGTTGAGAAAATGGTTTTGGCATCTCGTGGGCGACAATTTTTCCACCGAGACGGTTATTCAAAGTTCTAAGAATCTTCGGACGAAAGACGTAGATTGAGCCGTTCTCGAGGTAAGTCGTGTCGAGCTCTTGGCGACGTTTTCTGGCGCGGTAGTCGAAGCTCTTTGAGACGACGTGATCGCCCTCAGGCCCCCAGATGAAATAGTCCTTCAATGGTTGGACCGAGAGAAGACTATCGGCGCCTTCTGTGACAACTTTTCGAAGTGCCAATTCAATGTCGTCGTGCCGTCGAACGGGAGAGGTCGGTTGCAAAAAGACGACGTAATCCACTTCGCGCTTGAGACTCTTTTCGATTGTGTCGAGCGCATGCAAAAGAGCGGACTCAGAGGATGCGGTATCCCCAGATAGCTCGGGAGGTCGCTTAATGCCGTTGGCTCCAAACTGAGTGGCGACAGCTAAGATTTCGTCCGAGTCCGAAGTGACATAAACTCGTCCCGCAAGCGACGGCGTGTTGAGGGCCTGTTCAACGCTCCAAGCAAGGAGTGGCTTTCCCGCGATAGGCATTATGTTTTTTCCAGGTATACCCTTACTGCCACCACGAGCCGGAATAATGCAAACAGCACAGACGTCGGACATTAGAGCAGTCCTTCAAGGCGATCGAGCGCAATCCAGACCCCTTCGCCGCCATTTTTGTGGCCCTGCCAAATCTCGGGTATGAACCACGCATTTGGCGCAGTTTCCTTGAGTGCCTTTGCCATTTCCTTCAGATCGATTTCGCCGTCGCCGACCTGAAGACCTTCTCCATCGACACCGGTCGAATCTGCAATATGGAGATGTGCAACGTATGGGCCTACGGTACGAACGAACTCGTCGAAAGAAGTCTTTAAGTGATTGCAGGTCAGTTTGGAATGAGACACATCAAGACAAATGCGTAGCTGTAGCTTTTTGCAGATCTCGGCGATTTCTCCAGCTTCAACAAACAGATTCTGGAACCGTTGGCCACCGAAGTGCCAAGGGAACGGCGCCATCGTTTGAGGAATCAGTTCGACGCCTTCAAGATCAAGTTCGCGCAGGCTTTCAGCGAAGCGATCGTAGTAATCGCGCTTCTTCTCTTTAGGGAATGCTGCATCCATTGAGAATCCGCCAATATTGGCGACGATCATGGGCCGTTTTGTGTTCGGGAAAAAGCGTTTAAGCTGACGAGTGATGTCGATAACTCGCTGAGTTTCGCGAATGGAGTGATATCGATACTCATTGTCTGGAGTTGCAAGGTCCATCAGGTGACTGCCAGCGAAAAGTTCGGGCGCGTGAACAACAAAATCTTCCTCGTACGTTCCTTTTAGGTAGTCGTCGAGATTGATCTCCATGTCTTGATAAGACAGATGGAATTCCCAGAGTTTCGGTTTGAGTTTTGCTCGGAACTCGCTGAAGTCGTAGTAGCGAACGGGGATGCCCCATGGTCGAGCGAATTGATAGGGACGAGGTTGTGCGGAGGAGCCATTGATGTCGGAAAGATAGAAAAAATCCTCGGTTTCAAAGTTCCGAGAAATTTTCGTTCCAATCAGCTGATCCAGATATCGCGGCGAAATACCGCGCCCGGGACTTTTCACAGTTACGTCTTCACGGGTCAGCACGGTGCCGGCTTTGAGAGGTCGTGCAGCCACGAGACTCTTTGCGAGGTTCTCGCGATTCATCATTTCGCCCTGGCTGACAATGCGTTTTTCGCCCTTTCCAAGTGCCATCTCGACTTGTCGAATGCCGTCGACCATGGCCTTAAAATCCGCTGGCTCCAGACTTGCGGCGTGATCGGGTCCTTCCATTTGTCGGTCCAGAGTGAAGTGTCGTTCAATAATCTTGGCGCCCAGGGCAACAGCGGCAATCGAAACCGCTGTGCCGCGCTCATGGCCTGAGTAACCAACAATCGGGTGAATTTCACGCAGGCGATTCATGAACTTAAGGTTGATACTAGGAAACGGAGCTGGGTAGGTGCTGTTGCAGTGGAGAATTGCAAATGACGCATCTGCCGCAGTCAGACGGTCGACAGTTTGACGAATTTCGTCTTCGTGACTCATGCCGGTTGAAAGAATGAGTGGCTTTTTTGTTTTGATCAACGAGTCGATCAGCGGAAAATTTGTAAGATCGGCAGAGGCCACCTTGTAAAGGTCGACGCCCATCTTTTCCAGAATTTGGATACTGTCGTCGTCCCATGGTGTGCAGAAATACATTACGCCTTTGCTTGCGCAATATTGAGCGACCTTTTTGTGATCTTCT
>JAEUWE010000308.1 GCA_016791465.1 Pseudobdellovibrionaceae bacterium | reverse complement strand
AGATAAACCGATGATTTTGAATCGAGAGTATCGGCGATCGAAGTGAAGCGCATGCGCACTTTATCTTCTTGGAGTACACCATTGTAGTAGTACGTGGTCACGCGGCCAGAAAGGCGCGTGGTTGTTGTGTCGAAGGATGTGCACTCGGCAACGCCGTCGCCAGAAGAGCTGATGATAGTTGAGGAGATCGGGCCGCTACCGCTGTAGAGGCTTGTCGCTCGGGGAGTCACCTCGGCTCCGCACGCGCTCAGCAGTGTGAGCAGAAGGCCAAGGCCAGTGATGCGGGCTGTTCGGGTTTTGAGTTGAGCTTTCATATGTTCCCCCTTGCGATCCAGGCCGTGTTCTCGACCTGTATTTCTCTTTAGAGCAACCACTGGGCCAAGCGGGCCAGATTTTTCGACCTTGTTTCAATGGTTTACGCTTGATTCTTTGTATCGTTTTGAGACGCTTGAGTCTCGCGCTCGGTTGGTGAAGTGGGCCTAGCGCAAAAGCGTCACCGGTTTTTTTCGGCGAGAACTGCCGTGAGAGCCTTTAACCAGGGAAGCAGGAGATCGCGATGTCTCTCGTATCGATAAGTCCTCGAAACTGCGCTCTAAAATTTAAAACTGTACAAAATATTGATAGCTGTCGAGGACGTGGCGCCGTTTTCTTGGCTGCCGCCTTGCTGACTTTGGGTTGTGCCGGCGCACCTTCTAAGACCGGGGACATCCTCCCAACGGGAGTCTCGGGTTTTGAGCCAGTTGAAGTGACGGGCACTGTTGACCTGAAACTCAAGGGCGAACCCAAATCCACCGACGTTGTCGAGTATCATCATATCGCCTCATCGCGCGCGTATGAAGCCGGGGAGCTCCGGCAAGAAAAGTCAGAGGCCATCGAGTTCACCTCGGAATCAACAACACTGAAGGCTGATGCCGATCGGCTCACCCAAGCGATTCGCATCACCAAAAAAGATGGCACCATTGACCTGCATGATTTTGCTATGCCTGAACTCGGCGAGTCGCTCGAGCTCACGACAAATACAAAAGGTAAGGTTTTAAAAGCGGGAGATTGGCCGACGAATTCGATTTTCTATGTGCCGGCGGTTTCTCTGCCAGATGTTCCAGTTGAGGTGGGCGACACGTGGACGATGCAGGCGACGTGGCTCTCTCTTGCCGAAATGGTTCCCTATGAGCTCGACATGGTCAGCATTCTCAAAGGCTTTGTTCGCTGCGGTACGGGAACGTGCGCCGATATCGAAGTGAATGGAAACGTCGGCATGCAAGGTGCCCTGAAGCAAGCACTGGTGTTTCGCAGCGAATGGCGCGGTCGCCAACTCTTTTCGCTTGAGCAGGGAACAGTGGTTTGGTCGCGCGTGAATTTGGAGGAGACGCTCGCCTCAGACAAAGTTCATCGTACGGTGCGATCATGTCTTGAAGCCGTGCTCAAGGAGCCGCGCGCGAACTCGATCGTCAGCGAGGCGACCAAGCCCCAGTGTGTGGGCTTTGTGCCGCCAACATCAGAGCGCACGCTCTAGCGAATATTCCTTAGCGCCTTTAGGCAGCTGATCCACGACAGATGGTACTGCTGCACCATGCGGCCGTCGGCGGAATCGACGGCCAGCATTCCTCCGCGGTAACCTCCGCCACCTTTCAGCTCAATGGTCGAACGGATTTTCACTTCTGTATTCGTCTTTGCCGGTAGACAAGAGAGCAGCGCTGGCCCTTGTAGCGGCTTGATCGTCTGTAGCAAGTAGTTCTGAGAAATCGGACCGACCCAGTTCTGGTAACCAAATGACTGGTTGAAGCCGATGCGCTCAGGGCCATTTTGAAAATCGACTTTCTGCTCTGCGCGAACTCCATCGTCAAGATGTACGAACCCACGAAAGTCGACCGACTCAATCGCAAACGACCAGAGTCTTGGCTTTTTAATTCGAACTGTGACATCGCACTTCTTTCTTGAATTTCCGACGTCCGCACCAACCCGTGTTTCAAACGCATCAAACAAAACCGTCAGCACCGACGCATCAGGAGACAGCACTGTCGTCACCGTTCCCTGCGGGCAGCCTTCGCCACCATAATCGACACCCTCAAGTTTGACCTCGCGCGGATCAAAGCGACTTCCCTTGATGAGATCTCCCAAAATTCCACCAGCCTGTGCCTGGCGTGGCGCTGCTGCTGACAGAATCGACATGAAAATGATCGGCAGTATTGTTGAAATGCGCTTCACTGGTGCCCCTTTGCGACCACTCGAGGTCGCGACGCTGAATAGAGCAATGGCCGGGCCACGGGCGGGACCTCTCGCCGAAGCGTTCCGCATTCGACTTGGGCGTGGTTTTTCAGCCGGGGTACTTTCCGAACTAAGTTCAGAAAATGGGAGGGAGGACTTTCCGAACTAAGTTCGGAAAGGGTGTGGCGTGATTTTGCGGTTTTGGGCCCGCGCTTTGGGCAATGGAGACTTGGTGCTTACGAGAAGCCGTTGACAGTCTGAATTGCCAAAACATACAGTCCGAACAATGCGGCAGACTACGAGCCCATTTGAAAAGCAGATCTTGGTGAGTCGACGCCTTGTGATCCGCGCTTATAACTTGAGTGACTGGCATGTTTGGCATAGAGCGATGGCTGCGCGTCTGCCCCGAAAAAACAAATTCGATTATGGAGTGCCTCCCGCTGAGATGTTGACTCGGCAAGCCTATCAGTATCGTGTCGCCGCTTATCGTGCAGCCGCTCAGAAGAATGAGGCCTACAACTTTGGTATTTTCCATCGGAGTTCACACGAGCACCTCGGTAATGTTTCGATTTATATTCTTCAGGGCGATCCGATGAAGTGGGCCAACATTGGATACCAAATACATAATCATAAGCAGGGGCGAGGATATGCAAAAGAGGCCGCGCGGTTGGCCGTTGATGCAGGCTTTGAGCTGCTCGGGCTTCATAGGCTAGAGGCTGTTATGGAGAAAGATCATCTGGCATCGATTGCCGTCGCGAAGGCTGCTGGAATGGTGAGGGAGGGAATCAGAAAAAAGTTC
>JAEUWE010000223.1 GCA_016791465.1 Pseudobdellovibrionaceae bacterium | reverse complement strand
CCTTGATAGATGACCGAATCGCCTTCGCCGGTCAGATTCAGTCCCACTGAGCGTTCAGCTTCGATGGCGTCGCGACTCTGTTCGAAGTAGCGAGTGCTGAGTCCTGGAGCGAGCAGCACTTTGCCTGAAGCCAGCGGCTCTTGACCGAGCAGCGTGCGGATCAGCGTTGTCTTGCCGCAGCCATTGGCGCCGAGCAGGCCAATGCGCGAGCGCGAGTTGATGATGAGGTTGAGATTCGAAAACAGCGCATGCTGTCCGTCGCGCACTTCGATCAGCTTTTCGGGTGCACGCTCGGTGCGCTCGAAAGCGATTTCAAGCCTGCGCTTGGCGTTTAGCGTTTTCATTTTTGCAACTTCGCCAGCCAAGACGTCGGCTTCGTCCATGCGCGCGCGTTGTTTGGTCTGACGAGCTTTTGCGCCACGGCTCAGCCACTCGGTCTCTCGTCGCAAGCGGTTCGAAAGCCGCTTCTCTCGTTCGCTGAGACCAGCAAGCAGATCGGCCTTTCGCTCCAAGTACGATTCAAAGCTTCCGTTCACGGCGAGAATGCCGTTTGGGTGCCGATGATCGAGTTCATAGATGGAATCCACCGTTCGCGAGAGGAACAAGCGATCGTGCGACACCAGAACGTAGGCCATCGAGCGCGACCGCAGAAAATCCTCAAGCCAGAGAATCGACTCGGTATCGAGGTGGTTTGTCGGCTCATCGAGAAGCAAAAGATCGGGCTCGGTCGAAAGAGCTGCGGCCAACTGCACGCGCCGTCTCCAGCCTCCGCTCAGTTCGGCGACTGGACGCTCGAGAACCTCTGAAAGCTGCATCTCTGATGAGATGCGATCCACGCGTCTGGCGACGGCCTGTGCAAAGGGATCAAGGCCGGCCGCGCGAACGGCGCTATCAATAAATTGCGAAACGGTTTCGGGGCCGTCGACTAAATCCTGCGCCACCAGAAATGTTTTTAAACCTCGCCGAAGCGTCACTTCGCCGTGATCGGGGCGCACCAAGCCCGCCAGCATTTTGAGAAGTGTCGATTTGCCGGCGCCGTTTGCACCCACGAGGCCGATGCGTGCGCCTTCTGGAATACCGAAACTCAAATCGCGAAACAACACGCGCGAAGCAAAGCTTTTTTCAAGGCGTTGGCCTGTGAGTAAAGGTGGTGCGGCCTTGCTGACGGTACTCATGTGTCGAGCTCGCGCCGCGAGATTTCGAAATGTGGAATCTTCGCCAAGGCTGTTTTGACTTCTTCTAAGCCTGAGTGACAGGTGTCGATGAAGACGATGCCGACTTGAGGAGTTCGGCGCAAGACAGCGTTGATATTCACTGGTTCATTTTCAAAAAGCCAAATTGGTCGATGGTTATTGGCCAAGTCGGCAATGACCTCGGCCTTGAACTCGGCATCGTCCAGGCGCAGATCGGGTTTTAGCCCCAAGCGGGCGCGGACACCATCGTTTGGGAAGCCATGCGCCTCGAGGCTTTTGATTGTTCCGGCCTGCATACGAGCGGTGTCGCGACCCGTTAGGTACAAAACGTCAGCTCCGGCTTCGATGCCATTTTTCACAAAGTCGACAGCGCCCGGCAGCGGAAAGTCGCGATCCAGATAGTCATTTGAGAAAAAACCTCGGGCCCAATGTGCATGAACGGATT
This sequence comes from Pseudobdellovibrionaceae bacterium, assembly GCA_016791465.1. Classification (GTDB taxonomy): domain Bacteria; phylum Bdellovibrionota; class Bdellovibrionia; order Bdellovibrionales; family JAMPXM01. The sequence goes on along the minus strand of JAEUWE010000223.1, from coordinate 8,426 downwards.
CGAAGAATTCGCGGTGTTCGTGCTCGTGAAGACCCAAACGGGCCAGTGGTTCGCGAAGGCCCCAGTCGCTGCGACGGATCTCGGCCTGCATCAATTTTTCGCACAATTCCGGGAAACGCGCGCGGTTCTCGGCGCTGGCAGCAAAGTGCTCAAGGATTGCTGTGACGCGAAGGGTGAGGTCGAAAAGCGTCGAATCGAGATCAAAAACTAAAAGCGGGCGATGGGTTAAATGAGAGCCGCCAGCGGTGCAAGTGCTTCGAATTTCAGCGAGAATGGAGTCGAGAGCTTGAGACATGGGTCGAGATCTACCATTTCGCACAGCCTGAGGGCAGTTTCGCGTCCGCCACCGGCAAAATTACGCACCGCGAAACCAAGCTAACAGAAGTCTCGCTTTCCCTTTGTCGTCCGCCTTTGCTAAACACGGCGGTTCGGTAGCGAGTGGGGGATACAATGTCAGGTACAGAAGTTTCCAAGGTCCGGATTGCAAAGGTCCAAATTGCCAGCGCTTTCATCGCGGGTTTAGCGGCTCTTGTTTTGGCCAGTGGTTGCACGTTTAAAAAAGCGGAACTTGGTTCAGCAAGTAATCCAATTAAGCTCTTCTTCGTTCCTTCGGTCGATGCCAAGGTTATCGATTCCAATTCGAAAATCATGAAGGAGTGGCTCGAGGCCAACACGCCATACAAATACTCGATCAACGTTCCGCAGTCCTACATCGCGGTCATCGAAGCTTTTGGCGCAAAGGGTGCGGATGTCGCGGCGATGAACACCTCGGGCTATATCAAAGCCAATGAAAAGTACGGTGCTGAAGCGCGCCTCATCGTTCTTCGTCACGGAAAGAAGACGTATCAATCGCAGTTCATCGCCAAGAAAGGTCGTTTCAAGTCATTGAATGACCTCAATGGAAAAAAGGTCGCATTTGTCGATGCCGCGTCGATGTCGGGCTATATCTTGCCGCTGAAAATGCTCGCTGACGCTGGAATCAAACTCGGTGGAGATCCCGTGTTTGCGATGAAGCACGATAGCGTCGTGTCGATGGTTTATCAGGGACAAGTCGATGCCGGTGCAACGTTCTATTCTCCTCCTGACGAGAAAGAGGGAATTCAAGATGCGCGTCGCTTGGTGCGCACGCAGTATCCCGATGTTGAAGAAAAAGTCGAGATCATCAAGTTGACGGAAGAGATCCCCAACGATCCGATCGTCTTCCGCAAAGATCTTCCCGAGGATGTAAAGAAGACGATCACAGAAGCGTTCTTGAAGATGGTTCAAACGGATCAGGGGCGCGAAGCCTTCAAAGCAGTATACGGTGTAACTGCGATCGAGCTTGCGACTGACAAAGACTACGACTCAGTTCGCGAAATGCTCGCCAAGCTCAACAAGTCGGCCGATGATCTGATGGGCAAGAAGTGATGTCAGTGGCGGGTACAACAAACGGAACGGGTATGAATAGTGTCGGGGCGGACACGATTCTTTCAATTCGCAATTTGACCAAGACTTATCCGAATGGCGTGCAGGCGCTCAAAGGTGTGAGTTTTGATGTGAAGCGCGGTGAATTTTTAGTGGTGATCGGTCTTTCTGGATCAGGTAAGTCGACGATGCTCCGCTGTCTGAACCGCCTGCATCATCCAACCTCGGGAGAGGTTCTTTACCGCGGTAAAGACGGCGCGGTCGTTGATATTGCAGCGGCAGAGGGCGAAGAGATTCTGACGGTTCGGAAAAAAATCGCGATGATCTTTCAGCACTTCAACTTGATTCCCCGGCACTCGGTTCTGCGCAACGTGCTCTATGGAGCTCTCGGGCGAACGGGAGTGTTTAAATCGATCTTTGGTTTGTTCTCGAGCGAGGATGAAAAGAAAGCGCTCGAGTACCTGAAGCTCGTGGGCATTTCGGAGAAAGCCTATTACAAAGCGGCGCAGCTCTCGGGTGGTCAGCAGCAACGCGTAGCGATTGCACGCGCGTTGACGCAGGCCCCGGATATTCTCCTCGCCGACGAGCCGGTGGCCTCACTTGATCCGGCAACATGCCACACGGTGATGGACTACCTTCGTCGAGTGAATCAAGAACTCGGTTTGACCATTGTATGCAATCTTCACTTCTTGTCTCTCGTTCGTCAGTACGCGACTCGTGTCGTGGCTTTGAAGGGCGGACAACTCGTATTTGAAGGTTCACCGATGGATATCGATGAGGCGTGGTTTGCCAGAATTTACGGCGAAGGCGCTAAAGAAGTTCACATTAACTAATTGAGACATGAGCGGTGCTTGAGGCGGAATTTGATTGCCTCGATCGGGCGCCAGTATTGACGGAGTGATTCATGGCACAAGCGAGCCAACCTTTAGTGAGTGAAACCGGCGCAGCGGTACGCCGAACGATTCTTGATGGATTCGTCTTTGCGTATCTGGTGTTCGCGGCTGTTGCGATGGTCCTCGTTGGCGATGAGAATCTTGCAAGCCAGGTTCCTCAGTTCGTCGTTTGGTTTTTGGGTCTCACGGTAATCGGTGCTGGCATTTCTCTCGCAGTGAGCAGCAAGGGGATTAAGACGCTGGGTTGGCAGATCTATGCTCCGCCGCATTTGCGAGCGAAGAGTGCCGAGGAACTCGCGACACCTCTCTATAAGACATTTTGGGGAATGCAGGTCATTCTCACCGTCGTGCTGACGGTGATCATCGGTGTGCAGATGACTCAGATCGACATCTTAAAGCTCCTTGAGCAGGATCGTTTTGAGCACGCCATGCGCCTTTTTGGTCAGCTTTTGAATCCCGACTGGAGCATTTTGCCAAAGGCGATTTTGAAGGTCATCGAGACGATCTACATCGCGTTCATTGCGACGGCGATTGCGGTTCCCATTGCGTTTGTGCTGAGCTTTTTGATGGCGCGAAATATTATGGGCGGCTCAAAGCTGGGCTTTGCGGCCTATGCGGGATTGCGCACGCTCTTTAACGTCAGCCGCTCTATTGAGCCCGTACTCTGGGCGATTATTTTCTCAATCTGGGCGAGCTTCGGTCCATTTGCGGGAATGCTCGCACTCTTGGTTCACTCCGTCGCAAGTCTTGCGAAACAGTATTCGGAAATTGTCGAAGGTATTGAAGACGGTCCGATTGAGGGCATCGAATCGACGGGGGCTTCGCGCCTGCAGACGATATGGTTTGCTGTGGTGCCGCAAGTCGTTCTCCCTTACATCAGCTACACCGTTTACCGCTGGGATACGAATGTTCGCATGGCGACAATTTTGGGTCTCGTCGGCGGTGGCGGCATCGGCACGATGCTCATGGAATACTTTGGTCAGGCGATGTGGCAGCAGGTTGGTTGTATCATCTTCGTCATCGCCTCGGTGGTGTGGGTGATGGATGCATTCTCTTCGCACGTCCGCGCGGCGATTAAATAGAGCCGGAGTTTATCAATCTACGATAGGCAACTCGCACGGTCATATCTCGATATGATTGTAGGTCGCCAACAATGGGTCCTTTTTCAAAAGGGCGTCCAGTCGTATCTGTCGCAGGCATCCATGATGTTATTTTGATAAGTATTTCTACTGCTCCCCCTTGTGCCTATGTAAAAAAATGAGACTCCACGTCTTTCGCCGAAATCTTTTCTCAAACAGCAGCCACATTTTTCACACTCTTTCTTTCTCTGTGGCCGCGAGATAAAGGGGGGCAACTACATACATAGGAGTTTGCAGTGAAAGGTCTAGTTTTAGTTATCGGACTTATGCTTTCGACGAGCTCGTCCTTTGCGATTCCGGCAAAACAATCTAAGGTGTCAGCTTTGGAGGTGCTCAACGCGATTGTGGCTCCGGTTCAAGCTGAGATCGCTTCTGGCACGGTGACCGATGTCTCGAATGCGGTCGAACTTCAAAAGTATATGGATTTTATCTCTAGCGGAAATACGATTGATAGAGTTGAGAAGGTTATCGAAAAAAACACCACTCACTATAGCCTGAGGATCAGAGATTGCCACGATAGCGGTCGAAGCTGCTCGAGGTCCGGTGTGCTCTACATCGTATCGGTTTCTGTCGTTGATGGAAAAAAGGCGGTTTCGAGCCTCATTCAGCGCTTCTAGTAGAGCGGCAAAGTCTTAGTTAGACAAAAAAGTTTAAAAGGGGGCCGCGAATAAAGCCCCCCTTTTTTTGATTTCAGTGATTTTGACTCCGGTAAGATCACTGCTCAGGGGTTTTAGCGGTCTGGTTCAACGTGGCCGAAGCGAGTGCCAAATGTTGCAAAACACCGCGCCAGCGGCCACCCTATTCGAACGAAATAACTGATTTCGGCTTCTTTTTCTGCCCTTGAATATTGATTCTTTTCGGAACGCCTGCGAACTCAGAGAAATAGAGCTTGCGACCATTCGCTGCGCAAATTTCCGACAATTTTGCCTCGAAACTTGAGGTCATCTGACCGTTTGATATTTCGTCTGGCGAAATCGGCATTACATGTCGTGTGAAAACATCCCGTTGATAAGCTGGCATTGGTCTATAACATCCGTACTCCACGTAGAGTACGGTATCTTTAATACTCTGGGCGCCACAGCGAATAAGGACATGTTGAACTTGCTTCGAATTGCCGTCGTACAGAACCGTAAATTTGTTGATCTCGTTTCTAGCGCGAAGAAGGCTCTCGGATTCTGGCGACGACGAGGGAAGGCAAATGACCGGAAAGTCAGGAGCGTTGTTACGTCGCACCAAATACCCTTCACCGACGGCAAGATCGACCGCCTCGGTAATCTCAGCGTTTACGTTTTGGGAAACCGAAATCATAAGAGCCAATAAAAGTAAACACAGGTTTTTCATATACACCTCATCCCATCGATTGAGCCAGTGCCGTTCCGACTTTCTGGCGTCGGCACCACCATGTTGTTTCTCTGTTAGTTAGTGTTTTTTAAGTGCAAGTTTCAATCCGACATATTCGACGGTGGAGTCGAGATGACGTGATTTTGAGCCGTGGCCGGTCTTTTTGATCGTCTTGAGTGACGAAGATGGTCACTTATCCCGTTGGCTTTTGTCATATGCGATCTCAAGATGACTCATTCTAGTGTGAATGGATCTGCACAGAAGTTCGACAGTACGACTGAGGTCTTGAGTGACTTCGTCGGCTTTCATGCAAAGCACACCGAAATGGTCCTGTTGAATCGGTCGACAGAATCCGTGAATTTCCCTATGAATAAGTGTGTCATTCGTGCGAGATCGCTCGTGATGTGGCGGCCGCAAATGGCAGTGTTTCACTCTGACACGAGTCGTGGCTTGATCTCAAATTGCCTATGAAAGTTGAGGAAGACTGCACACTTCCAGGACTTGAGGCCCTCTCCGGATGCGCCGATTTGGACAGCTGGAGGATTCGATGTCTCAAGCTTATCATGTCGCCCGAGGGGATACCTGTGTTGGGCAATTCAGCAAGCAAGAGATCCTGGCCCGCGTTGAGCGGCGGGAGCTTGACCCATTTGATCACGTCTTCGATGAAGCCAAGCACGATTGGATTGCGATCATTGTGCATCCGGCATTTGCAAGCGAGACGGATTTCTGGACGAAGTTCCAACATCAGAACATTGCAAAGCCGCGAAATATGAATGTTGGATTTACGCCTGAGGCTTCTGCTCCCGCTGCCGATGCGGCTGGTGAGAAAGAAGCTTGGTTTGTTCTGAAGGGCGATCACCGTTTTGGTCCATTTGAGTACTTGGAATTGATTCGTCTGCTTCAAGAAAAGTCGATTGGTGATTGGGACTTCGTGTGGAGTAAGCGCCATACGAAATGGGTTCGCCTCTCGATGCTGCCTGAGTTTCAGCCGGATCACATCAAGGGCTTGCGCGAGACGTTGAGCGAAAAGCTTGGTCGCAGTATCAATGAAGTTTTCTTCCGCCGTCGTTTTGCACGCGCCTCGTTTGATGGTTCGATTCTGATTCACGACAACAAGAAACTCTATCGCGGTCGTTCGATGGAGATGGGGGCAGGTGGACTGAGTGTCCAGCTCGCGGCTGAAGAGGCGGTGCTGAAAGTCGGCGATCATGTTCACTTGCATGTAAAGCCGTCAGCAGAAACGCCAGCCTTTAACTCAGCCTGCGAGGTGATGTCAGTTCGCTCGCTTTCGACTGGCGATGCAAATTCTCCTGTTGTTTTTGGAATGAAGTTTATTGGTCTTGAAGACAATGTGCGTACCGAGCTCGATGGCTGGGCGACGCGCAAGAAAAATGGAGCCGCGGCATGAAGTCGGTTCGATCGCTTATTGGCACATCGGTGGGGTTGCTTGCAGGAATGTTCGCGCTGGTCGGTTGCGGCGCACAGCAGTTTGCTGTGGAGGCCGGTTCCGAAGAGTTTGGCCAGCAGGTGACTTATTCAAAAGAAGTCGATGTACTTTGGGTGGTCGACACCTCGACGTCGATGGCGAAGCACCAAGATCTACTGGCTGAACAGGTGCCAGTTTTTATTGAAGGTCTCAATGCGACCGGCCTTGATTACCACATTGGTGTCACGACGATGGATATGAGCAGCAGCGGTGCTCGTGGTGGATTGATCGCGCAGAATGGAACTCCAAAGTTCTTGACGAAAGACACGCCGAATCTCATTGGCCTTCTCGCCGGACGTCTGCGCGCCGGAGAGAATGGATCACCTGTTGAGCGTGGTCGAGAGGCGACGATGGCTGCGCTCAGCGGGACAGCGGGTGGTACAAACGGTGCGTTCCTTCGCGAGAACTCACTTTTGAATGTGATTTTCCTTTCAAATGAAGAAGATCAATCGGCGACGACCACTGACTATATCGGAGCTCTTGATGCTTTAAAGCCAAAGCTTCCTTACGGTGATCGTGGCTGGCAGGCCCACTTTATGGGCGTTATGCCCAACGATCCAAGCTGCCAGACGGCCGAGTGGGGCTTTTCATCTCCGGGCACGCGATACATTGATCTGGCGACGGCATCTGGCGGCACGAGCGAGTCCATCTGCGATGCAAACTTCCTGCGTGCACTGAGCAATGTTCGAGCTCGCGTACTCGAAGTGGTGACGGAGTATCAGCTTGATCGAAAGCCTGTCGAAAAATCGATCAAGGTTCTGGTGAATGGTGTTGAAGTGCCGAAAGATGAGGCCAATGGATGGACGTATCGCGCATCGGCGAATTCGATACGTTTTCACGGCTCGTCGATTCCTCGTGCTGGAGCTCGTATTAAAGTGACCTTTGATCCGGAGGGACTCAAGTGAGACCCATTTTTAAGACCTCAGTTATTTTGATTGCCTTACTTTCAGTGCTGCCGGCACCGGTGTTTGCCGCGGCCAAAAAGGGCGAGAAGTCGATCGAAGAAGAGCTTCGTTTTCAAGCGGGTGATGAGACAGGAAACGAAGTTAAAGCGCTCAAGACCGAGCTCATGGTGATGCGTTCTGAAAAGAAGGCGCTTGAGCAGCTCGAGCGTTTGAAGATTCGCTATAAAGGCACCCGTATGGAGGCTGAGATTCTCTTTCGTCTTGGCGAGATTCACATGCGCAGGGCGCGCACCGAGCGTTTCTTTGAAGTTCACAAGGACTCCAATCAAGTGACGACGTTCGCCCCTGCGATGGTGAGGGAAGCGTCTGAGGTGAAGCAGATTCAAAGGGCCATTGGTATTTACCTTGAGCTTGAATCAAAGTTCCCGCGCTTCCGTGCGCGTGATGTGGTGATCTTCAACACGGCCTACGCTTATCAACAGATTGGCGACGACAAGAAGGCCGAGGAGCAGTTCAAAAAACTTCTCACGCAACATCCGCAGTCGCCACTTGTGCCGGATTCGCTCTTGTCACTTGGAGAGATCTACTACGCACGTCGCGCATTCACTGTCGCGATTGAGAGTTTTTTGAAGATTCGCGACTACCCCGAAGCACGGGTTTACCCGTACGGCATCTATAAGGCCGCTTGGTGTAAATACAATATGCAAGACGAGAACGGCGCAATTGCATTGCTTGAGCAGGTGATTGCCTATGGTCACGAAAAGGCCGCTGCGGGTCAGGTGTCGGTGAAGCTGGATTTGCGCAAAGAGGCGCTTGGTGACCTGGCGCTGTTCTACTCAGACGAACGCAAGGCAGAAGACGCGGTGACCTATTTCACGACGCAGGCTCGAGATCTCGATGCCGTTCCGGTGATTCTGCGTCTTGTTGAAATCTATAAACGGCACGCCAAATACAACGAAGTTGACATTGTACTTCGTGGAATTTTGGCGAAACTTCCGGACAGCACTCAGATCGCGCTTGTTCATGAAGAGTTGATCTGGAACGCCGATCGGCTGAAACGTCGTGATCTCGCGGTCCAGCAGCTCGAAACATTGGACCGCATGTGCGATGGGATGGCGGAGAAACAGCCGGGCCATGCTGAGTGCGATGCGAAAGTGATCGAAGTTTCCAAGAAGCTAGGTGCGAAGCTGCATGCGCTTTGGAAGAAAGACCGGACTGCAGAGACAGCGGATCTGGCGCTGCGTTCGTATCAACTCCA
>JAEUWE010000211.1 GCA_016791465.1 Pseudobdellovibrionaceae bacterium | reverse complement strand
CTTCGAAAGTCACACGTGCTGTTGGTGATACCGAGCATGGATTCAACTTCATTCTCGGTGGCGATTCGGCGAAAACAAAAGTGGCGATTAAAGATTCAACTGGAAAAACCGTGCGCACAATCGAACCGGGTCCATTGAAGAAGGGTGCGAACTCAATTCGCTGGAACGGCCTGACGGACGAAGGTTTGCCGGCACGTCCCGGTGAGTATCGCTTTGCAGTTGAAGCGACTGCGTCGAGTGGCGGAAAAGTTTTTGCGAAGAGCGAGTTTGAAGGCCGTATCACTGGCGTCGACTTTACGGCGCAAGGACCGAATGTCATCGTTAACGGTCAGTCGATTAAACTTTCTGACGTGAAGAAAATTGAAGAGTCTGGTGAGCAAATCCAGACTAGCGCGACGCCACTTGGTGTTGCACAATTAAACAAGATGCAGAAAGAGCAGCCATTTATTCCACCGGCGCAAGAAGAGCCAGTGAATAACTTGGAGTCAGTTCCGATGGCGGGCGCTTTGATGGATCGAATTGAAAAGGAAACGAACTAAAAATGGCAGTTGCTGGCGTAGTTGGAAAACCGATCGGAGGAATGCAGGGCTTAACTGAAGCCGTGCAGAGCGATCGACTTTCTAAGAATCAGTCGCCGGGAATGCCAGATTTTAAAGACGTACTCGCGAGAGCGTCGCAACCGACGGCAGGAGCCGGGGCAGCGGCACAGGCGGGACAGGCAGAGAGTTTGAAGTTCTCTGCGCATGCGGTGGACCGAATGAAGTCGAGAGGGATTTCGTTCTCACCGGATATGATGAAGGGTATTGAGAGTGCGGTGAGTCGTGCGGCCCAGAAGGGGTCGAAAGACACATTGGTACTCACAGGAGACAACGCGCTGATTGTCAGCGTGAAGAACAACACTGTCGTAACCGTTATGGATCGACAGGCGATGCGTGAAAATGTTTTCACGAATATCGATTCGACAGTGGTTGTTTAAGCGCTAGCTGATAGCGCCGTGGTTTCTTGGTTCGAAAATTTGAGTAAACGGGCTGGTCTCTGAAGCATGAAGTTGTTTGACCAAACAACGGCGTCAGGGAAGCCCTCCACGCGACCGACTGATTGACGTCGCGTAAACTAAAACATTCGTCATGATGACGGGTGTATGTAACCTAGGAGGGGTTCATGGGTGTTCTTTCATCTCTTTATACAGGTGTGTCTGGTTTGACCGCACAGGGCGAAGCGCTCGGTGTGATCGGCGATAACATCGCTAACGCCAACACAATCGGTTTCAAAGCAAGCCGTGCGGAGTTCCAAGATATTATCTCCAAGAACTTAAAAGGTATCTTGGGTGGAAACCAAATCGGTCGAGGTGTAAAGATCGGCGCCGTGAACCCATTGCTCTCACAAGGTAACGTCGACGCGACAGAAAAATCGACAGATCTCGCGATCTCCGGCGATGGTTACTTTGTTCTTCGCGGAACAGACGGTGAAACCTATAGCCGAGATGGATCGTTCCACTTCGACCGCGAGGGCTACCTTGTTTCAAACGACGGTCAGCGCGTTCAGGGTTTCGAGGCCGACGAAAATGGCAAGGTCATCAACAAGGTCGGCGACATCAAGTTCCCGCGTGCGCTGATTCCGGCGAAAGCGACAAGCGAAATCGTCATGGATTTGAACCTCGATTCACGGGTTGAAGTGGGTAAAGTTTTTAACCCCGAAGATCCATACAGCACGTCGCACTACTCAACTGGTGTTGAGGTTTTTGACTCGCAAGGTAACAAACACTTGATGACGATGTTCTTCAACAAGTCGGCTGATCGCGCATGGGACGTTCGCGGTATGGTTGATGGAAAAGAAGTTATTGGAGGTCAGCCAGGCAAGATGTCAGAAGTCATGACGGCAAAACTGACTTTCACGGTCGACGGCAAACTTGATACCGAGCAGATTACAAAGCAAGCGTTTAACTTCACCGGCGGCGCCCTTCAGAACCAGCAGGTGAAGGTCGACTTCGGCGACTCACTGACAACGGATAAAGGCAAAGGTCTGAACGGCACCAAGCAGTACGGTAAAGATTCAGATTTGATCAGCTGGCGCCAAGACGGTGCGGCGGCCGGCACAATCACCAATATGTCGTTTAACGATGAAGGTGTTTTGACTGCTCTGTACACGAATGGTCAGGCTCGCGATTTGGCGCAGATCTCACTGGCAAAATTTGAGAACCCCGAGGCGCTCTTCAAAGTCGGTAACAACCGACTCAAGGAATCTCGCGATTCCGGTGCAGGTGCGATTGGTAAGGCTCGTCAAGCGGGTCGCGGTCAGCTCTTTGCGAAGTCTCTTGAGAGATCGACAGTCGATCTTGCAACGGAGTTCGTAAACCTGATTCAAAACCAACGTGGTTTCCAGGCGAACGCCAAGACAATCACGACAACTGATGAGCTTCTGAACGAAGTGATTCAGCTGAAACGTTAATCATAGCTAGTTAGTTACTGAGTGGGGATGTCTTACGGGCATCCTCCAACACCACGCGGAGCCCGCGTCTGGTCAACGCCTGTCCTCACTTTGGTGAGGGCAGTGTGGCTCCGCGCCCTCCTCAAACTGGCCCACTTACGTGTGGATCTAGCCGGCATGGCTGAGGGTTGAGCGGGTTTTAGACCATCATGAGACTTCTTCGTTGGATGTCGAAGTGATTTGAGCGAGAGAACTGAGAGCTAGTGAATGTTCTGATTATGGAATGTGGCGTAAATTGCTAGATGTGCAGTCAGGGCATCGCGTTTTTTTGTGGTGCACCAAGTTCGCCGGAAGAGTCGGTTGACGTTCGCGCGAAACATAGCGGCTGTGTGGTTGAGAGAAAAGAGTGGATCGAACCCGCCGCGTTTAAGCTCACCTTGTCCGACAACGCACCCCCTCCTTCCTTTAAAAGTTAAGTGCTGAACAGAAGGTAAAATCTTTTTTATCAGCGGTGGATACTGTGGATTCTGGTCTGATTTGATTATGGTCGATTGATTCGTTATTAGAGCGATCCGTTTTAATAGCGTTGCGCGACCGATGCTTCGATGGTCGATCCGCTTTCCGTAGCGCTGGCGAGCGCGTCTGGCCAGGGTTCCATTTGCTGGCATTTGTGATACTTCGAAGCCAAGCACTCGACGTGTTTTTGATTCTACCGCTAAGGAGATTGACAGCGGTTTGAGTTTGGAGTGTTCGAATGTCTCCATGTCGTCGAACTCCAGGCTATCGATTTTTGAAATCTTACAAAGCGAAAGGTTGAGATCTTCTTGCGCCAGCTTCCCAAGAAAGATGAGTTTTCGTGCAGCGGTTGTGCGACTGATCTTAAGTAAGAGCGATAGGCGACGGAGAGAAACGCCAGACACCAAAAGCATCCATATCGGATGATTGAGGTGTCGCTTCTTTTGGTTGAAGCACACATCGTTTCTTGAGGCGGAGAACGTGTGCATACAGCGCAGGCATCGGAGACGAAAAATCCGAACGCCATCAGAGCGCCGCCGGTAGCTTCCGTGTCTGACAATCGGCGATGTTGCTCGCAATGTCGGTTGCGATTGCTGGCTATGGTTGTCGCAGTAGGGACATTGAACGCTCACATTGTCGTTTTGGAGGCAAAATTCGTATCCAAGCTGTGCCCCGTCCAGAGCTCAGTCTGATGTTGATCGGCGCCGGCCGGCGGATAGACGTCAAGTCCACACGTTTGTGGGCCAGTTCTTAGTGGCCACCGAGGTACGACGCCACCACCCGCGGATCATTCAGCAACTCCGAACCTTTGCCGCTCAAAGTGATCTTGCCAGTTTCGACCACGTAGGCGCGATTGGAAACCTTAAGAGCCATGCGCGCATTCTGCTCGACAAGTAGAATGGTGACGCCCTCTTTGTTGACCTTTTTTATGATTTCGAAGATCTGAGCCACGATGAGTGGTGCAAGGCCAAGTGATGGTTCGTCGAGCAGGAGGAGTGTGGGTTGTGCCATCAGCGCGCGCGAGATTGCGAGCATTTGCTGTTCGCCTCCGGACAAGGTGCCGGCCTTCTGCTTGAGGCGTTCTTTCATGCGGGGAAAAAGCTCATAGCAATGTTCCAGATTGCGTGCGATCTCGGCTTTGTCCTTGCGGGAGAAAGCACCCATCTGCAGATTTTCGGCGACGGTGAGATTTGGAAAGACGCCACGACCTTCAGGAGAGTGGGCGAGGCCGAGGCGGACGATTTGGTGGCTTGGAACTTTCGCTAAGTTCTGACCTTGAAACTCAATTCCGCCGGTGAACGGAATCATACCAGAGAGTGCGCGCAAGGTCGTGGTTTTGCCGGCACCATTGGCGCCGATGAGCGACACCACCTCGCCCTTGTTGACTTCGAAAGAGACACCTTTGAGCGCGAGAATGCCGCCGTAACGCACTTCGAGATCACTCACTTTCAAGAGGGCGTTGCTCATGCCAGCTCCTCGGCCCCTAGGTAGGCGGTAATGACTTTCGGATCGTTCTGAATCTGGCTTGGTGTGCCTTCGGCAATGAGAACGCCGTGATCGAGAACGAGAATGCGTTCACAGATACCCATGACAAGGCGCATGTCGTGTTCGATCAGCAAAACCGTCAGATTGAAGTCGCGTTTAATCTTAGAGATTAAATGCATCAGATCTTCGGTTTCTTTGTTATTCATGCCTGCTGCGGGCTCATCGA
>JAEUWE010000165.1 GCA_016791465.1 Pseudobdellovibrionaceae bacterium | reverse complement strand
GTGATCACGCGCGGAAAAGATGGCATGCGCATTTTTGAAAACGGCGAGGTCATTGATCTTCCAACCAATGCGCGCCAGGTTTTCGATGTGACCGGCGCAGGAGACACGGTGATTGCGGCGCTGGCTCTGGCGTGGGGCTCTGGGCTTTCGCTTGTTGAGTCATGTGCGCTCGCCAATTTTGCCGCGGGCATTGTTGTTGGAAAAATCGGCTGCGTACCGTGTACGCTACCAGAGCTCAAAGAGAAGCTCGCGCAAGACTAGAGCTTTAACGGTGAATGGCCGCTAGGAGTTCCGACGGCGGAATGTTGAGATAATTGCTGATGCGAAACAGCTTCTCTAAAGCGAGAGTGCACTCGCCGCTTTCGAGACGGCTCAAGTCTCGAACCGGGACTTGTGTGAGCTCGGATAGATCTTCAAGGGACAGCTTCATTTCGGTACGATACTGACCTACGAGTTTAGCCAACTCGGCGCGAGCCGCCGTCGCTCTTGATTTACTCTGAGGCATCTTGGCGACACGGACATTACGCTGTGGCTTCATTTGGCTTACTCCTTATGTCTCACTATACATCAGTGGAGTGCGTCAGCCTATACAAGAAAAATTGACCGTCGAACGAATACTTCTTCGACGTTTTTTTTGATAAACTGAAACCGATGACGATGCCGGTGGGGATTTTGCTTCACAAAGAGACGCCAAATGTTCAGCGTTTGTTAAGCCTGTTGAAGGGGCTGAACGTCGTTTTGTTTTCAGACTTTGGCGAGGTCGAGCGACGCAATAGCCTCGTGATAGCGGGATTTCAACATTTCGGTAACTTTTCAGCTCATCAGTTGAATCGAACATTGCTCATTGGCGATGAGCAATCGGTGCAAGAGCTGAAAGACGGGGCGTGGTTTGAAAAAGGTCTCTGTGACGCCTTTATTTTGCCGATCAATAGCGTACTTTTCTTGGCCAAGGTTGAGCATCTCTCTCGCCAGGCTCGCGAACTCTACGTCGTCACGACAGCAATAAAGATTCAGGAATTGTACAGTGGAAGTATCAGTCCCAAAGAGGTTGGGATTCTTCATGCCTTTTTGCGAAATGGCGCGGCCGGGGTGAGTCGATCGCAGTTTGTTGATGGAATTTGGCCGGGACTTTCAGTTCACTCAAAGACACTGGATACCCATCTTTTCAACCTGCGCAGTAAGCTTGAGACCTGTGGGGTGCATATTGTTTGGCATCGGCTCGACCAGGTTTGGCGTCTACACTCACGCAATGTGAAAATAAATCTCGAATAGTCCCTGCGCCCGCCCTAACAGGCTTGGATTTCGTGTTTTTTGTTGAAAATGCCCCTGGCGGACCAATAGGATGCAGCTTATGGGCACGCAGCTGTTGAAAATCAGAACGCCACAGAGTTTTGAAACAGAATTTAAGGTTCTGTCGAATGACATTGTTCGCCTTTTTGCCAGCTCCGGTCTGAAGGTCCAGAGCTATCATGATCCTGCACTTGTTCACTACTCGGCACTTTCTGATGAACGAAAAGCGGCAGCACTAGAGCGGTTGCGGATCTATCATCAGAGCCTTGTTTCAATGGAGAATGCCGGGCATGCGATTGACAACAGCTCGAAATCGCTTTGGCACGCGCTGAAGACTCTCGGTTTCATGCCGGATAGCGAAGTGTTTGCGAAGTTTGAAAATGACGATGTGATTGAGGTTTATGACAGCCGCGGCACTCAAATGTGGCGGAACTTCAATTACATGAAGATCTGTTCCTACACCCTTGAGGAACTACTGTGCCATGATTGGCCGACCCTGTACATCAGGGACGAGAAGCTGACTGACCAGTTGGTGAAGTTGATGGTCGACACGGTGACGAGCGGCTTGCGAGGCGCAAACTTTATTGACGTGGATTACCACCTCGTTGAAGAGCGTTTTTCAACCGATCGGTTTAGGCTGAATGTTCGGCATGATTACATCTGTGCGCTGTTGCGTAAGGGTGGTCAGTGCGATGGATTTCTGATCACTTCAAAAGTCGATGTTATCGGCCAGAGCGCCATTTCGACGAACTGGCCGAGTTTGCAGCTTGCTGAATTTAGGCCGCTTGAAATGTCTGTTTCGAGCTCTCAGCTGTAACTCTATTTAAAACAAGGCAGTAAAGGTCCGCATACATTTCCATGGCGTCGATGACCACGAGTCGTTCGCTGTCGGTAATTGTGGCGAGTGTGGCAAGAGCACTTTCGATATGTTTGATGTCTTCGGTTGCATGCACTTTTAGGAATGATGCTCCCTTGGGGCCATGAGCCTTCACAACTCGGTCGTAGATGTAGCCGCCTTTGCGGCAGGCGATGCCTTCGAGCATAATCACCCAACCAAAGATCGCCATTGGATCGTCGTACAGCATTGAATAGTAGAGCGACTGATGAAAGGCTTTGGCTTCAGGATAAGCCTTGAGTTGGGCGAGAGTTGAGCTCAGGTGTTTTGTATCGTTCTCAAGAAGTTTCTCGTGTCCTTTTTCTTCGACGGTATGTTGCAAGAAACGATTTGAGTATTTGGTTTCGGTCAGAAAACCAGCTGTGATGGCGAGGATTCGAGTCGAGTTTTTTGCATATTCGTAAGTTTGACGTAACCATGAAAGGTAGGCGCTGCGATTTTCCCAAGGGAATTGCTCAATGGCCTGGTCCATTCTGTTTTGGACGTCTTCAAAGTGTTTTAAAAGATCCTGATGAGTCGACATGGGGCTCTCCTTGTTCATTATGCTGCCGTCGAATAGATCGACTGAGTTGCGGTGTTATCGATTCGTTCAATCCACATTTTTTGAATCAGTGATTTTGTGTCTGGGCCGACATTCTCAACGATGTCTTGGCGCTTCAGCATGATCGCAGCACAATCCAGGTCAAACTTGCGAAATTCGGCGAGGGCTTTGAATCCGAACTTTGCCGCGAGATGATCGACTCCGACTGTTCGGACTGCTGTTGCGACGGCCACTGAAGCATCACATTCCGTCATGACTTTGGTGCCAAGTCCGATCAGAATTTCACCGATCGAAGCGCCCGTCGATTTATTGCGAAGCTTTTCATCGACACAGAGGTACTCAAACGTCATCAGCAAACCATTCTCGATTGTCGGAATACTTTGCGACGCCGCGGGCGGTATCTGGCTCAAATATCCACTCTCAAACGAGCTGGCTGCATCGAGGCGGTACATGCTAAAGCAGATCAAACCAGCGATGGAGTGACGTGAACTGATAACACAGACCCTGTCTTGTCTTAGAAAGTTGTCTGCATTGAGGTGGCCGGCGTTTCCGGCCTTGGCAAACACCTTCGTCCATATGTCTTTCCAGAATGAGTAAGCGTTGCGATAGATGATCTCATTCCTTCCAAGGGAGATCAGAGGTTTTCCTGGCAAAATATGAAGTCGAGCATCGTCGAACGAGAAGTCTGACGTCGTTCCGGCGAGATGAAGTCCCATGCTGTAGCCTCCGCGCGTATGGTATCGGCAGAGCAACTTCGTTTATAAATGGCATCTTAAGGGTCAGCGCACATTTTTTTAAAACTCTAGATCAGAGGCCGGCGCAACATTTTTGAAACACTTATAAAATAGTTTTGAAACAATTGGCGGTCTATGTATGTGGAGGATTGAGTCGGGCAAGATCGGCCCAGTACTGTTCGATGAATGCCTTGTGGCGGCCGATCACCTCGGCCGTGAGCGACGCTTTGAGCTCGGTTTTTTGAAACCGCCCGAGCAGGTCCTCGTTTGTATATCCAAGTGATCGAAGGTGGTAGTATTGCCAGGTGAAGCTGAAGACGCCGGATTCTTTTTTGCTCAGCCACTGCTGGTTCGCGAAATTCGCGAGCTCTGCCGCCTTTTTGTAGGTCATCCATTCGTGCTCCCAATCATCAATGCCGCCGATGCGGGAGAAGCCATACTTTTCTGGATGGCGAGAGTAGTCGGCAAAGTCCACGACCGTTTGATCGAGGCTTTCGGTGTAAGGTGCAATGGTCAATGGACCAAAGCCAACGGCGTGAAGCGGGTCGTGGGCGAGAAGCCAGTCAATGGTCTCATGCACCGAACTTTCAGGCTCATAGGGAAGACCTGTAATGAACGAGCCGAAACTGAAGCAGCGGTGACCGTGTTGTTTTTTAAACCATAAAAGGAACTCTTTAACCTTTTCTGGCGGAGTTCCTTTGCCAGCGCGCCGTGCGGCTTCTGGATGAAACGACTCGAGTCCCCAGTGGAGAGAGCTCGCACCGGCTTCGACCATCAGGTCTGCTGTGTGCGGAAACTTCACGCCGACGTCAACCCGTGCGTAGGTCGTAAAGTCGATTTTAAATGGAAGCTTGAGGAGTGCACCGCAAATGGTTTCGACCTTTTCTCGAGAGTCGTTGAAGCAATCATCGGTAAAGCTGTAACTGTTCGTTCCGAACAACTCATAGTTGCGGGTAATTTCTTGAATGAGAATATCGACACTTTTTCTGAGAGAGCTCTTCCGCTCGTAGTAACAGTATTTGCAGTTAAAAATACATCCACGGCTGATCTCGATGGGCAGCGCCTCGCCTTGTTGGATGGCCCATTTTTTTTGGAAAGTGGTCACGGGGCAGGCGTTCATCTGATGTTTCAGAACCATTTGTGAAAAAACTTTGAGGCCGGCGATTTCTTTGATCTCGGGTTCTTTCTCGTCGCGAAGTGCCGATGCTGCTTGAACAATACTGCTGTCGCCGGCTCCAAGCGCGAAGTAGTCGACGTCTCGTGCGAGGTCGGGGCGCTTGAGGAACTTCGCGGCTTTGACTCCGCCGATCACGATCTTTGCTTTTGGTGCTTTTCGGCGGAGCAGCTCTTTGAGCTCCGCCGACCATTCAAGCCATTCTTGATCAGTGTCTTTCCAGAGAAAGCCCGAGTTGTAGCTATCGAATGAATTGTGGCGGCCTCGGCCAGTCTTAAAGTACGCCGAAGGCGATAAAAAAGTGCTGGAGATGCCAACAATCAACGTCGAACTTTCGATGAAGTTTTCGAGGTACTCGAAGAAGTTCGCTTTTGCGGTGAAGAAGTCGACGACCACGGTCGAAAAGCCGTGGTCCTCGAGCTGGCTGGCGATAACATAGGGGCCAATATAGCGGCCGGCGCCGAGCTCCCCGTAACTAACGACATCTGAAAGAATGACAATTTGGGCCATCGCCAGTGATCGAATCACAGTTCTTGAGGCAAAGGCAAAGGCCAAGGGAGCGCCAGAACCTTATAAAACGCCTTGGGCAGGTCTTTTGGAATGGAGTTCGGTGCCATTTCGAGCTATAAGACGCGCTTCATGTCGAACTTCGAAGCTTCTGAAATTGAACTGCAATTTGAACAAGAACTGAAGTCTCACCTCCAAACTGAAAGTGGGCCTGTTGCGGCTGCCCTTGAGGCGCAGCCTGGATTGCCAGAGGTTCAGCCAGAACGGGGTGGTGCGTGTGGCATCTCCACAGCTGCCGCAACCGAGCCGTTGGCGAACATTTTCAACTACTCCCTGAAGGAGCTTGAGAGTTATCTGCAAGGGCTCGGCAAAGAAAAATTTCGGGCACGTCAGCTGTTTCAGTGGATTTATCAAAAGCGCGTCTACAACTTTGAAGAGATGTCGAATATCGCGAAAGCGTTCCGCGCTGAACTTCCTTCGAAGTTTGAATTTCGTCTTCCGAAAGCTGTGCAAGAGCTAAAGAGCGTGGACGGGACACGAAAGTGGCTGTTCGACGTCGGCGGTGGGCTTACCGTTGAGACGGTTTTGATTCCGTCCAACGACCGATTGACCCTCTGTGTTTCAAGCGAAGTCGGCTGCAATATGGCGTGCCGCTTTTGTTACACTGGTACGCAGAAAATGAAGCGTCGGCTGACGGCAGCCGATATCGTGGGTCAGTTTCTGCATGCGCAGGAACGATTGGCGAAGGATGGACTTCGCGTGACGAACATCGTGTTCATGGGTATGGGAGAGCCGCTCGATAACCCAGACGCCGTGTTTAGGGCGAT
>JAEUWE010000154.1 GCA_016791465.1 Pseudobdellovibrionaceae bacterium | reverse complement strand
ATTCGAACTGTCCTTCGTGGAGTTTACGAACGATCTTCAGTTTCGGTTCAGCCTTCGGCGCGAGCGAAGTTTCAACCAGAGTTCGACCTGTCGAATGAAAGCCGGGAGCGCCGAATGCGCCACGAACTTGAATGATGTCCTGATGGCCGGAGGTGACCGGCACGACATCAAAGACGAAAGTGCGCTTCGTCGTGCGAATAATTAGGTTCGTACGAAATGCACTGCCTTCTACCCAGAACAGCGTCAGTTCTTTCGGATCTGATGTCGATGGCACGACTTTAAGCTTTCTAGGTGCTCCGACTTTCGCTTCAGCGATGGATTCTGGCATTTCCAAAACAGATACGCGCCCTGGTGCAATGTGAATTTCTGTCGACTTGGAAAGATCGACGACGGCGCGTGAAATCGGTTCGGCAGCAAATGTGGGCAAAGCAATCAGTGCGAATAAACTAGAGAACAACATCGGACACCTCTGAGATTTCAAATGGCCACGGGTTTGATTCACTTCTTTCATGAGCGCGCACCTTCAACGTGACTTTGAGATTGGTCGAAACGGATTCGATTCGTTTTGCGATATGGATTTGAATCAAAACTTCGACTGTTTCTTCGTCCAATAGGTCTATTGAAAGAATCTTCGATGTTTGAACGAGCGGTTCAGTTTTCAATCGCTCATTGATTCGCTGAAGATCTGCTCGTTTCGATTCCCACAATGATGAGGCCATCACGTCGCCGGCGCGACTGATCTTCTCAGCGTGATTGCTCGGTGAAAACTCGTAGTAGTTCGAAATGAATCCTCGAACAAAACTGACGATTTCTTTGCGTCGAAGCGTCTCGTTCGACTGCGAAATCACATAAGAAGCGTCGTCCGCCACGCCAATTAATATCGTCTTCTCTGTCTTCATCAATGCAATAGCTGTCGCTGTGATTGCCCAAAGTGAAAGCGTGGCGATCAATGAAGCCCGTAGAACCTCTTCGCGAATAAACCGGCTGCACAGCCAATACTGAAAGGCAAATTTCATTTCAAACCTCCAGCCATCTTTAAGGCAATACCAGTGACCGTTCGGAGTGCCGACTGCGGTGCCACCTGACGAAGCAACGCGAGACAGAACAACGGCGAAAAAAATTGAAGTACGGTAACGGCGATCGAAAACACGATCGAAGAGAGAGAAGTCGATTGAAACGACGGCCAAAGATTTGACGACAAAAGACCGATCACATTCCAAAGCACCGGCCACAGTGCAAATGCCAAAAGACTTGAGCCTAAGGCGGCAACTCCGATGCCCTGTCCAAGGACGTATCCAGAAATGAATATCAATGGAGCCGCGACCGCCAAGAGACCGATGAGAAGCGAGAACACCGCGCGAACGAGGTGCAGCACAGTGATGTCACCGATGTCGGATAGAAGTCCAACGAACAGAACATGCGTTTTGAGGGACCCAAGCAAATTGTCGATAGCGCCACTAGAGCGAGCATAAGCTTCGAATCGAATCGCCGATGCGATTTGCGCGGAAGCCATGACAACCGTTTTTAGAACAAACGGAAAAATCGCGAGGGCCAGTAGCAAGACAACCGTATCGCGCACGAGGTCGGCAAACGCGTGTGCGCCTTCGACCTGAACGATCAGGAGCGCCACTCGCGCGATGAAAACCGCACTCGTGATGCCAAGAACAATTCCGGCCACACGCTGAAAGGTTTCAATGACAGCCTGAAGGACTCCTGAATCAATCGGTGGAAATGGAGTCATCGCAACCTCCCACGACTGAGAGCGTGACGATTGGTGATACCTTCCTCTTCAAGCACTTGTCCTAGGGCAAGCTGATAATTTGCTCGTTGCTCTTTGTTTTCTAAAGCGCTTTCGAACTGCATTCGTCGAATCGCCATAAGCTCATCAAGAATCATGTACTGAAGACGCGCCTCCTGAACTTTGAGGCCCTTTTCCCCAGATTTCGGTCGAAGGCCCATCATGGCCGCAAGTCGTTTCGTGGTTTGAATCATGTCGCGCACGCGTCGAATCCGAGAGGCAAACGATCGCGATCGAGCGAGGTCCTGACCGATCAGCGACTTGATGTCGCGCTCTCCATCACGAAGATTTCGGGACTGTCGCTCGATCTCTTCGAGTCGTTTTACTTGTGCTTCGATCTCCTGGTCGGTTTCGGTGTCGATATCGAGCTCGTCGACGAGATCGGCTACGGCAAACCCCGCGTCGGCCATCTCGTCCGCTTCGCGAAGACTTCCCATGATTCCCGAGACAGCCTGTACACCAGCCGCAATCGTAAATGGATCAAACGCGAACGCTTTTGATCCGGTGATGACGATCAATACTATCGGGACGCAACGGACAGACATCGAATCGCCTCCTCGGTGGTGAGTCCTGGGACTGCTTTTACGAGACTTAAAAGCTTCGAACGATCACTCTGCGAAGAAGTGACCTGCCAATACTCTTCAGGCGACAACTCAAGTCGCATGACGCGCGCTTCGTCGCCCTGCTGATAGATGAACTCGGAATACTTGCGATTTTTGAATCCGAGGCCCGCGATGAAGGTCATATCTTTCTCGCGAAGCCTCAACCGTTCGCGAAACTCTGATAGGTCTCCATCAGCAGAGAACAGAATGCGATGATGTGAGTTCTCGAGAATCCCGGTGTCTCCACCTACGACGAGATGTTTCGAAAGCTGAGCTACGAGAATGACCGAGCCGCCAAACTTTCTCACGTTCGCAGTTGAGATCTTGAAGAGTCCAAAACACTTCTCGATAAAGAAAGGTGTTTCATCGCAAATCAAAATCAGGCGTGCATTTGGATGCGTCCGCATCTCAAGATTGAAAACCGCCAGAACGGCCGCCATGGCGGCTTGCGAGAAGTCCTGGTCGCTCGCCTGAAAGATGTCTTGAAAGTTAAAGTAGCGAAGCCTCGGCGGATTCAGATCAGGTGATCCACGGAATGCTTTTCCAAACAAGCCAGACGATCCCCAGCGCTTTAGGAGTCGGTGACGAGAGAAATCGAATTCTAAGAGACGATCAATAGAAAGCGATTCGGCAGACTCTAGTGCTTCTTGAATCATGTGATCGATCTCGATTTTCACGTCTTTCGGTAGCCGTGCCTCTCCTTCTTCCAAAACCAAACTCTCGACAAAACTGCCAAGTACAGCGCGAACGGATTCAGACGCCTCACCGTTGACGAGAGAAAACGGATTCAATCCCTCAGAGGTTTCTAGGCTCAACCGATACTCGCGTCCGCCTAGCAGCTCGCATTCTTTCGAATGCGAGCCACCAACATCGACCTTGATGATGCGAACCGCAGGATCATTCATCAGATCGTTTGTTAGACAACCTAGAAAAGCGCTTTTTCCACGTCCTGAGTTTCCAACGATAACGGCGTTGGCGTTTTGGTTGTCTCTCGAAAGAAGATCGACGCGATCAAGACTTCGGTCGCGACGATGTAGCGCCAGGGCGCCGACCCGATCCGCAGAAGAGCATGCACCTTGTCTCCATATGGGTAAAAACAGTGGCAAGGTCGAATCGACTTCAAGCAATGGAACGTGAAGACCTACACCTGGTAATGTCGCGATGAACGATGGGCCGACACCAACAGTCTCAATCACGACGTCGCCAAACACACGCATGATGCCAGCGGCTTCGAGCAGTGCTTCGCTCAGTTCAGCTTCAGATCGACGCTCGATCGAAATCAGGACCTCGTATTCAAATACCTCAGAGCCTGAAAGCGAAGTGTCTGCGAGCGTGTTTTCGATGGCGTCACGTCGAAGACTCAAAACTTTGCCATTGCCAGATTCTTGACGAAGACGTTTCTGGAGACCGATTTCGGCGGCTTCGCGCGCACACTTTTGAAAACAAACGGTCCATTTGAATGGTGCTGGGAGCTTCACCAACGCCTGCGACATTTGGTCTACCGTCAACTCTTGGGCGGTCGGACGAAAGAGCCGGACGATTCCTACGCAGCTTCCGCCCTTTGCGACATGCTTTCGGCTCAATACCCAAGCGGATGACGAGCGTTCAAAGATTTCGGAAGTTGCGATGTCTCCAAGCGGCTCGAGATCAAGCCCTGACTCTTTCAGCTGCTTGTGCCCTTGCTCCACGCGCAGAGGAGCACCCTCTGAGCCATGTCGCTGACGGTA
>JAEUWE010000134.1 GCA_016791465.1 Pseudobdellovibrionaceae bacterium | reverse complement strand
GCTTGATGACGACGATCCACTCGTTCACCAACGACCAAATGGTGCTCGATGCACCTCACAAAGATTTGCGTCGTGCTCGGACGGCATCAGCGTCGATGATTCCGACGACAACTGGAGCTGCAAAAGCGGTTGCTGAGGTTTTGCCGGTATTGAAGGGACGTCTCGACGGCACGTCGGTTCGCGTTCCAACCGAGAACGTATCGCTCGTTGATCTCACTTTTACGTCGGCGAAAGATTTGTCGGTTCAGGCGATCAACGATGCTTTGAAGGCCGCAGCAGCGGGTTCGATGAAAGGTATTTTGGCTGTTGAGAATGCACCGCTGGTATCGGTTGATTTTAACGGCAACAAGTACTCGTCGATCGTTGATCTGCCGAGCACAATGGTCACCGGCACGCGTATGGCGAAGGTCTTCTCATGGTACGACAATGAGACCGGATTCTCCAATCGCATGGTTGATCTTGCTCTTCACATGGCGAAGCAAGGTCTCTAAAATTTTCCGCAGAGGTGAGTGATATGGCAGGCGCAGGCTTCGGCAGACAGTTCAGTGGTCTTCAGGGTATTAAGTCGATTGAAGACTTTGAGTTGAAAGATCAACGTGTCTTCATTCGTGTCGACTTCAATGTCCCGATGGAGGGAAAGCCCGGAAGCTTGAAGATCACCGACGACACACGCATTCGTGCAGCATTGCCGACGATTCGCTATGCTCTCGATAAAGGTGCAAAAGTTGTTTTGGCATCGCACTTGGGGCGCCCTGAAACAAAAGAAGATCGGCCTAAGTACACGCTTGAGCCTGTTGCAAAACGGCTTGGCGAGTTGATTGAGGGCGAAGTGATTTTGGTCGAAGAGCCGCGTTCAGATGCGCCGAAAGCGCTTCTTCCAGGTTTAAAAGGCAATCAAGTCATTATGCTTGAGAATGTCCGCTTTGAACCAGGCGAACAGAAAAACGACTCGAAACTGGCCAATGCGATCGCCGCCTATACTGACATTTATATCAATGACGCCTTTGGCGCTTCTCACCGTGCCCACTCAACGATCGATGCGCTCCCGCGTCTGATTGCAAAACGAGGTTGTGGCTTTTTGATAAAGAAAGAAATTGAGTGTCTTGGGGGGCTTCTTGAAAAACCCCTTAAGCCATTTGTGGCTATTCTTGGCGGAGCGAAGGTCTCGGATAAAATCAAAGTTGTCGATAATCTGATGGACTCGATCGACACATTCCTCATCGGCGGCGCGATGGCCTATACGTTCATGGCTGCGCGCGGACTTGCTGTTGGAAAGTCGCGTGTTGAAAAGGACAAGCTGAGTTTTGCTCGCGAGTTGATGGAGCGAATCGAAGGTCGCGGTAAGAAGATTCTGCTGCCGATCGACCATGTGGTCGCAAACGATTTTCTCGCACCGAGTTTGATCGAGACCGTCGAAACAATCGCGGAAGATCGGCTGGGCCTTGATATCGGTCCAAAGACGCGCGAGCTCTATCGCAAAGAAATTGCCCGCGCGAAGATGATTTTCTGGAATGGCCCTATGGGCGTTTTTGAAAAACCTGAATTTGCGAAAGGCTCATTTGCCGTTGCGGAAGCGTTGGCGGCACTTTCCGCCAGTGGTGGCCAGGCCATTGTTGGCGGAGGCGATTCTGCGGCAGCGGCAGAGGCGTCAGGTTTTGCCGATAAAATGACGCATATTTCGACTGGCGGCGGTGCTTCGCTTGAGTATCTCGAGGGAGCAAAACTTCCCGGTCTTGAGGTCCTTCGCATGACACGAGAGTCGGCAACGCCTTCACTTTGATTGGGAGTTTGAGATGCGACAGTTTGTTTTGGCTGCGAATTGGAAGATGAATAAAACGCCGGTAGAAACGGCGGCGTTCTTTCAGACTTTTCTTTCAGGCTTTTCGCCGAGCCCTGGTCGACAAACTGTTTTCTTTGTTCCAGCGCTGGACATCACGACCGCCATTGGGGCTACGAATGGTCGGGGCGTCGGCATTGGTACGCAGAATATCCACTTTGAAAAAAAGGGCGCCTTCACCGGCGAAAATTCGGCAGAAGCGGCGAAGGCTGCTGGGTGCGAGTGGACGCTGGTGGGACATAGCGAACGCCGCAGTCTCTTTGGGGAGACCGACTTGATCACGGCAAAAAAAATGAAGCTTGCATTAGAGTGCGGCTTAAAGCCGATGCTCTGTGTGGGCGAGTCGCTCGACGAGCGTACGGCGGGCGAAACGATGAAAGTTGTTGAGCGCCAACTGACAGTCGGTCTTGAGGCGATGACAGCCGCCGATTGGGCCAGTGTGACGATTGCTTACGAGCCGGTTTGGGCGATTGGAACGGGAAAGGTGGCAACACCTGAACAGGCTTCTGAAGTTCACACGGCGATTCGCGCTTGGCTTGAGCGTCGAGCCGGTGCCGAGGTCGCAGCAGCAATGCCTATTCTGTATGGTGGAAGTGCGAAGCCCGAGAATTTCCGTGAGATTGCGTCGCAGAAAAACATCGATGGCTTTTTGGTCGGTGGCGCCTCGCTTGAGGCCGACTCATTTCTCAAATTTTGCGCTTGGTAGTTCCAGGTACTGCGCTTCAACTCCATTGCGTGAAGTCGAAGCGCTCTCGGGTTTAGCGAATCTCTGTACAGCCCATCATGTAACAGCGGCGGCTCACGCTGTAACAGCGTTGAAGAGCGGCATCCCGCGCCGCCGGTAAATTGGGACCACGTCCGTAGAAAACCACATAGCGCTCGTTCTCTGCCTTGCACTGCACTCCGCGGCCGCGACCTGGTCGAGGTGGATAGTAGGCGAGATTCTCATCGATAACTGAGTTTTGGATCTCGTCTTCGCTGAGGCCGATGAGATCATCAAGAGTGAGCTGATTCACTTCCGCGATTTGATCGCTTTCAATTTCAGCGGTCCAAGCCTTTGCGGATGTCAGAAGGCTTACCGCCAAGGTGAAAGTGACGGCGAATTGCCTGAGAGCAGTGGTTTTCATAGATCATTCTCCTTCGTCAGTCTGTGATGGGGCCACTTTTAGCTTGGCACTCTTGGTTTCACCGGTATCGCAAGGGCTGTGCCGTTCCTTTTGGGCGCAAAGTGATCCCGGTTTTGAGACTTCATCGATTGGACCAAGGTCGGATTGGCCTGCCCACTTCGCTGTGCGACAATTCTAGAGGAGTAAATTCGTACGGGGAGCGCAGCGGATGAAAATCGTGTTCGGAATTGCAGTGAAAGTGGCCGTGTTGAGCTTTTTCATCTTGTCTGTCGGCGCAAGCCCTGCGACGGCGTCGGTTCTTTCCGGATGTTGGGCCGGCGTCAGCGAACGGTCTGAGTTTCGATACACACCGCCAGGCGTAGCGATCAATATTCCACCCGATATTACCTTTGAGTATGGACGCTTTCGCGACGGCTTCATGCTTTTGCCGACAGGTACATCTCCGCTGAAGTGGTATCTGGTTTCGGAGGACGGGAAAGGGTATGAGCTTCGCTTTCCGGCGAGATCAGGGACATTCGATGTTCAGCTGCCGAATAGAAAATCGGTTCGTGTACGTCACGGAAGGAAGGTTTCTGCGAGCTCCGCATATCCTGAGTCTTTCGGTAAAGAGTTTGAGGAGATTGCGTGGGGCGCTGACGATGCCTCTGCTGAACGTCTATTGGCTGTTCCTGTTGCTGATCCCAACGTGAAGATGGCGATTGAAGGTGAATTGGCCCGTCGAATGGACGGCTTGGCGGCGCAGTATCACTCCTACGGTGGCGCCGCCCAGCATGAAGGCAGTATTGTCACCGAGGCGACCTATTTGAGCACGCTTGAAGCCTGTCGCGAGATCTCTCCCGCAATCGCGGCTTCGGCGGAGCGCGTGAAGTCTGAAATTCAGATGAAAAATCAGTCTTTCCCACAGAAGTCGCCTTCGAGGGGCCAGAAAAAAACGACGCGCAAGTAAAGGGCGCGGTCGCTGAGAGATGAGATCGTGCGAGGCGCCAATCTGCGGTCCTGAAGGGTCAAAGTTCGGCTCGGCTCGGCGTGGCAGCAATTTTGGGCTCTGACCCTCTTGGTGGCCATGTTTTTCAAACACAGTGTCTTACCGACGGCCGTATGAGACATCGACAGCGTCTTCCAATGACTACAACGCAGCGCATCAAGACGCTGCAGAGACGATGGAATTCGAATTTCATTTCGGGCCACTCGGTCTGAGTCAGCATCAGAAAAGTCACAGTTTAAGGATCGACTCGGCTATGGCAGTCTGTTTTACGGGCATGAGAGTCATCGCCAGGGGTGCGGTGGTTCGGCGTATCATTTTGCGGCGTCCGCTTTGCACAACCTCGTCTCACTGATGTTTCCGAACTTTGTTCGGAAAGTGGAGGGAGACGCCTATGCACCAGCGAAGAAAGACCCGCACGCCCATTCCTGTGACCAATCGCCTGAGCCAAATGCTGAAGTCGCAGCTCGAAGCGCTGGCTCCGGAGCGGGCGATGTTCTGTATTCGTCGCTGCCATCGCTGCGGGCACACCCATCAGAGCCTTGGTGCCAGGGTTCAGGCCTG
>JAEUWE010000103.1 GCA_016791465.1 Pseudobdellovibrionaceae bacterium | reverse complement strand
GGAGTTGATCGCGGAAGTCGATCGCGTCCTGAAGGAAGAACTCTCGAACGTCGGTACGACCGAAGCCGCGGCATTGGGTGGAGTGCAGCCTGTCGCCGAGATGCTCAACGTTATGGACAAGAATACGGAAAAGGCGATCATGGCGAGAATCGAGGAGAAAGATCCGATTCTGGCGGAAGAGATTCGCAAGCTCATGTTCGTTTTCGAGGACATTATCAAAATCGACGACAAGGGCATCCAAACTCTTCTCAAAGAAGTTCCAAACGACAAGCTCTTGCTTGCGCTCAAGACTTCGAACGAAGAGATCAGAAACAAAATTTTCAAGAATATTTCGCAGCGAGCTGCGCAGCTGCTTAAGGATGATTTGGCCAACATGGGGCCGTCGCGTCTTTCTGATGTTGAGACTGCACAGGTTGAGATCGTTAACGTCGCTCGTCGACTTGAGGGCGAAGGGAAGATTCTCATCGCTCGTGGCGGCAGCGAAGATGCGATGGTTTAGGGATGGTTTAGATGTTGAACGCTGCACGGCCTAATGGCATGACGAAGTCGAAATCGATCCTCACCAAAGATGAGGCCGAGACTCGTGCGCTTGAGTACAAGCCGCGTGATTTTCCGTTTCGGCCAAGTGCGGCCGCTGTCGAGTTTGTACGTATTCAGACCGAGCAGGAGAACCCTGAGTTCCAAGTCGATCACGTGGTCTCTGTGACCTCGGGAATTGCTGAGCTTGAGAAGCATTCGCTTTCAGAGCGTGTTGAGACCGAGGCCCTTGAGAAGCTTAAAACTCTACAAGAAGAGGCCTACAGACAGGGCTATGATCTTGGACGCGACGAGGGGCAAGAGTCCGCCTATCGCGAGAAGAATGAAGAACTCGCGGAGAAGCTATCGAAGCTCGATCGGATTATTCACGGCCTTGAGACTCTGAAGGCTGACTTAGTGAAGCAAAATGAGGGTTCTCTGGTGACACTCAGCTTTGAAATGGCCAAGCGCATGGCTCTCGCTGAGATTTCGATGAATCGCGAAACGATCTTGCGTGTACTTGAGCAGGCGGCACAAAGTGCACAAGACGAAGAGTCGATGACGATTCGAATGGCCGAGGCCGACTTTGCGTTCATTGAAGAGTCGAAGGCTCGATTGGGCAAAGAGTTTGAGTTCATAAAAAAGGCTCGATTGGAATCGGCCGCGGGTATGCAGCCGGGGGGCTGTGTAATCATGACGAACTATGGGCAAGTTGATGCGACAATCGAAATGCGACTTGGGAAGCTCTGGAGTTCGATCGCGGAGATCCTGCCAAAGCGCAACGACGTAAATGGAAGCGTCGATGAACCTTGATCTTGAGCGCTATCAGGCCGCTATCGATCGCGCCCATTTGACCGAAGATTCCGGTAAGATTACTCAAGTCGTTGGTCCGATGATGCTTGGCTATTTGCCGGCCTCCTCGGTTGGTGCGATTTGCCGTGTGTATCCATCGGCTGGCAATGATCCATTCTTAGCCGAGGTCGTCGGCTTTCGAGATCGCAATGTGATCCTGATGCCTCTTGGAGAAATGAAGGGCGTTGGTCTTGGGGCGCAGGTTGTGTTGGAGCAGCCGCAAGCGACAGTTCGTGTTGGCGATGGCCTTTTGGGTCGCGTCGTTGATGGAATGGGGCAGCCCATTGATTCGTTAGGTCCGCTTGAGTCAATTGAAGAGCGCTCAATTTATTCGGCAGTCGTCAATCCTCTTGATCGCGAACCAATTCGAGAGATTTCGGATCTTGGTGTTCGCGCAATCAATTCGATGCTCACAGTTGGACGTGGGCAGCGAATGGGAATCATGGCCGGATCAGGCGTAGGTAAGTCGGTTCTGATGGGTATGATGGCCCGGTCCTCGAATGCCGATATCAATGTGATTGCGATGATCGGTGAGCGGGGCCGAGAGGTGAAGGAATTCATCGAGGACATTCTTGGTCCCGAGGGACTAAAGAGATCAGTTGTCGTCTGCGTAACAAGTGACAAGAGCCCCCTTTTGCGGATGCGTGGAGCTTTTGTTGCAACGGCGATTGCTGAAGCCTTCGCTGAGCAGGGAAAACACGTCTTGTTGATGATGGACTCGGTCACTCGTTTTGCGATGGCAGCCCGAGAGATTGGTCTTGCTGCCGGCGAGCCGCCAGCGTCGAAGGGGTACACTCCGAGTGTCTTTGCCGCGCTTCCAAAGCTTCTTGAGCGTGCGGGCTCATTCACCAACGGTGGAAGTATCACCGGGCTCTATACTGTGCTGGTTGAGGGTGACGACATGAATGACGTCATCGGCGACGCCGTTCGCTCGATCGTCGATGGTCATATTGTCTTGGATCGAAAGATCGCAGCGCGGGGGCACTTTCCCGCGATCGACGTTTTGCCGTCGACGAGTCGAGTGATGCGACAGATTGTGCCGCGCGAATTTCTAGATCTTTCGCGACGCATGCGCGAGATGATTGCTGTTTATCGCGATGCTGAAGATCTGATCAACATCGGTGCCTACCGTCAGGGAACAAATCCGAAAATTGACGAGGCTGTACGTTTGCATCAAGCCATTGAGGAATTCTTGCGGCAGGATGTTGAAGAGGCGACGTCGATTGAAGACTGTGCTCGACGAATGGTGCAGATTCTTGGTAGGGGCTGATGAAGTTCAAGTTTCGTTTGCAGAAGCTGCTTGAACATCGCACGCGTCTTGAAGAGGCCGCGCAGCGCGACTATATGGACGCACGTGCGAAGACTGTTGAAGCGCTTCGAGTCCTTGATGAGATGTACCGAGCAATCGATACGGCGCGCGATGATGGGCAAAGGCTTGTGACCTCTGGTTCAGGAGCAAGTGCACTGAATACCATCGAGACATTTGTGGCTGGGCAAAAAATCCGGATCGAAAATCATAGAAAAAAGATTCGCGAGTTGAAGGCTGAAGAAGAGCGCCTGCAAGATATTCTGATCGAGGCAGCAAAAGAGAAGAAGACTTTAGAAAAATTGAAAGAGAACAAACGTCTAGAGTTTGTCGAAGAGATGGAGCGCCGAGAACGTCTTGAATATGACGACATGGCGGTGATGCGCCACGGGCGGGGCGAAGGTCCTTTTCGCTGAGACCTGGCCTTGCGGAGAACCGCGCCAATCGAGGAATCTAAGAGTATGAGCTACGAGCAGTTCTTTCGCGAAGCACAGAAAAGTAAACAGGGTGTGCCATCCGCTCCCAAAGTTGCCGACAAGGGTGCGCAGGCATCAGCGAAGACATTTGCTGGCGAGCTGCGGGGTGGACTTTCGCCAGAGGAACTCGTGAAGGCGCATTTCGTTAACGCGAAAGCGAAAACTCAGGCGGACCGCCGAGCGAGACGCAAACGATCAAAGCCCCCTGTGTTTGCATCGCTCCTGCTGTTGATTGCGATTGCATCTGGAGTCACAGGTTACCTTCGGCCAGACTTGGCCGAGAGAATTCCAACGATCGAACTTGGACTCTTTGGTGAGGCCGACGCTTCGGAGAAGGTCGACACAAAGACCAAGGCAGATACTCCAGCGAAGGAGACTGCTGCTAAAGATGCCACTGCTGCAAAAGAGGAAAAAAAATCTGCCGAGTCGGCAGAATCTTCCCAGCCTACGGCCGAGGCCGAGAAGACCCCAGACGTTAAGCAGTGGACCGCTGAAGAGATCAGTTTTTTCAAGAAGTTAGGCGAGCGAAAAGAGTCTTTGGATCGCCGCGAAGCCGAGCTTGTAAAGTTGGAAGAAGAATTGCAGAAACAAAAAAAGGGACTTGATGAACGGATCCGTCAGCTCGAGTCGATGAGAAAGGAAATCTCGACGACACTGAAGGACCGCGTTGTTCTGGACCAGGAGAAGGTCGCAAAGCTGGTGGATGTTTACTCAAACATGAAGCCAACGCAGGCGGCCCGAGTGATTGAGACTTTGAACGAGGATTTAGCAGTGACGATTCTTGATCGGTTGAAAAAGAAGAACGCTGCGGAGATCCTAAATGCCATGTCGGCATCGAAAGCAAAGAAGCTTTCAGAGATGTTGACCGGGTATGAGACAGTAGCAAACGCAGACGCCTCGAAGAAGTAAACTGAACCGCGGCCATGGAGGGCTAAGGTGCAAGTGACGGGAATGGGCGCGATCATAGGATTTGATCGCCCCACTCAGATGAAGAGCGAGAAGCCAGAGATGAGTCAGAACTCATCTGAGGCGTCGTCATCGTCGCTCGCCACACTGTCGAAATCTTCCACCAAGCCAACCACGAAGAATGAAAAGCCATTAAAAAAGTCGACCGAGAAGTCGAAGGCATCTGACGGAACCGAAGTTCAGTCTTTTGAAAATGTTTTGGCGAAAACATCGGCTCCTCTAAAACCTGAAGTATCAAAAGCATCGAACGAGCAGGCATCAGACGCTGGTGTCTCTGCTTCCGTTGATTCAATGGAAGCTCGTCAGGTGCCGGGAGCTGCTCCCGCAGCTAAGCCTACGCGATCAGAGGCAAAGGCCGGAACAGATGCTGTTGCCGCCGCGATTCAGGCGGCCCTCATGGGCCAGACGGCCACGGTCTCATCTGGTGAGGGCGGCGCGCAAGAGATTGATGCCGAGTCTCTTCTTGGCGAACTCCAAGATGTCGTTGGGAATGAGTCAGCTCTTCGCCAGGATTCCATGCAGCTCTTCCTCAGTCGCATGAAGGAAGAGTTCGGAATCGAGCCAGGAAAAATTGTAAAAGCGTTCGCGAGTCTCGATCAAGCGATGCTAAAGGCCTCGCCGGAGCAAACAGCTGAGAATGTCCTTGAGCAGTTGAATCTCCAACCAGAGCAAATGCCTAAAGCCGAGCGCTACTATCGTGAAATGTTGCTGACGACCGGCGAAAGCGCGCTCAACGAGCAGATTGCCGGGGCGCAAATAGGTGCAGCGCTGGGAGTTAGCGTTAAGGTCCTCTCTGAAAAAGAAGAGGCAATGCAGAAGCTCGATAAAGCAATCGCGTCGTTGAATGATTCGTTTGCGATGCGGACCCCGGTAGAAAAGAGTGCCGCGATTCCAGCCGAAGTGTCGGCAGCGGAATCATCTGTTTCGACTCAATCGAATGAGGAAAAACCTTCCAAGTTCGAATCGATCGCTCAGGCACTCGGTGCGGCCTCAGCAGCTCCTGTTGCAGCGGCATCGGCCGGAAAGAGTGGATCCGATTCGTCGGGGGACTCGTCTTCAAAGCAGCCAAAATCACAAAGCCTAAAGGCAGTGAGTGCATCCACTCTCGAGAAAACTCTTGAAGAGGCATCACTTTTGACAATGCCGACAACGAGCGGCGAGAAAGCGGCAGTTCCGCTTGCTGCTGGAAGTGCGACGTCGGCCTCGCTCGCGCAGGCGATGCTGAAGCAAGGCGATGGCGCTGCGCCTGAAAATGTTCAGGATGTTGTTCGTAACGCTCAGCTGCTCGTTCAAAAAGGCGGCGGAGAAATGAAGATGCAGCTTCGTCCCGAAGGCCTTGGCGAAGTTCACTTGAAGGTTGCAGTTAAGGATGGACAGGTCGCAATTCAGATGATGACCGACACCGACTCCGCGAAGCGTGCGTTGGAAAAGGGCCTTGATGACCTTAAGACAAACCTTGCAAGTCATCGACTACAGGTCGACGCCCTCAAGGTTGATGTGAACACCGATTTAGCAAAACAGCGCTTTGAACAGGGCAATCAGGATTCGGCTCGTGATCAAGCACGACAGATGGCTCAAGACTTTATGGGACAATTCCGTCAAGATCGCGAAGGATTCCGCCAGGGATTCTCAGAGGGTTTTGGAATGGGAAGCTATCAACAGCCACGCCGTCAGCCGGTTCCAGAGGCTGAGTCAGTCGCGACTTCGAGTGCGCCTGGGGCCGTAAAAGCTCGTAGTGCGGCGGCCGGTGGCGATCGTCGTTTGAATCTTGTGGCTTAAGGGGTGAGTGAATGTCGATGATGGGAATTAAACGTGGAACACAGGCATGGAGCAGCGCAGACTCGCAAGCGCAGTTGCGTGCCGGTGCGACTGCTGATGGTCCGCTCGATGCAAAGAATGCGGCCGGTGATTTCCAGAAGGCATTCGGCGACCAGGCCGTCGGCGATGTCCTCAATAAAATTGCCGATCCAAACTGGGTCGACCCCGCTCGTAAGGTTCGAACGACGGGAAATGGTGAACTCGATAAAGATGCGTTCTTTAAACTCATGCTTACACAGATGAAGAACCAAGATCCGACAAGCCCGCTGCAGAGTCATGAGATGGCAGCGCAGCTCGCCCAGTTCTCGTCGCTTGAACAGTTGAACAACATCCACACTTCAGTTGATGGATTGGCTAAGGCGCAAGCAGGTCAGAGTAACTTTGGTGCTCTCTCCTTTATTGGCAAAAAGGTTTCGGGCGACGCTTCGAAAGTCACACGTGCTGTTGGTGA
>JAEUWE010000047.1 GCA_016791465.1 Pseudobdellovibrionaceae bacterium | reverse complement strand
GGGTCAGGATACACGGGATAATCTGGAACTGGATCGAAAACTTAAACACTATCGCCTTAATCGCGACGAGCATCGGCGCATTGTCGGCTTGATCGGTCGTGAGCCGCAGGGAGTGGAGTGGGCGCTGTTCTCTGCTCTTTGGAGTGAACATTGCTCTTATAAGAGTTCGCGTGTGCATTTAAAGGGTCTTTTTAATCAAAGTCCCCGGGTGCTTCAGAGCTTTGGTGAAAACGCAGGTGTTGTCGATCTTGGTGAAGGTGAACGTGTTGCTTTTAAAATGGAAAGCCATAACCACCCAAGCTTCATCGAGCCCTATCAGGGAGCGGCAACGGGTGTTGGCGGAATACTGCGCGATATATTTACGATGGGTGCTCGCCCAATTGCGCTCGCAGATTATCTTTGTTTCGGACGCCCCGAAGCCACGCGAATGGAAAAGCTCGTCGATGGTGTCGTGCGCGGTATTGGCGGTTACGGCAACTGCGTTGGTGTGCCCACAGTTACCGGGCAAACTGAGTTTGATGAAAGCTATGATAAGAATATTCTTGTGAACGCGATGGCGGTGGGCCTCTTCCGTCCAGGCGAAAAAGTGTTTCTTTCAAAGGCCAGTGGCGTCGGCAATCTTGTCGTCTACGCTGGCGCCAAGACGGGACGTGATGGCGTTCATGGGGCCAGCATGGCTTCTGAAAGTTTCGACAAGGAATCCGAAAAGAAGCGGCCAACCGTACAAATCGGAGACCCCTTCTTTGAAAAACTTTTGATTGAATCAAGTCTTGAGGTGATGGAGCAGGATCTTGTCGTCGCAATCCAAGACATGGGTGCAGCGGGACTGACAAGTTCGTCCTTTGAAATGGCAGCGAAAGGTGGCGTTGGTTTTACACTGCACCTGGATCGTGTTCCGCTTCGCGACGCGACGCTTGAACCAGAGGAAATTTTGCTCAGCGAGAGTCAGGAGCGAATGTTGATGGTGGTCGAGCCATCAAAGCTTGAGCGACTTCAGGCTCTGTATCATCGCTGGGGCCTTGATGCGGTGGCGATTGGTGAAGTGACCAAAGATCGCGTCATGCGTCTTTATTGGAAGGGGGATCTTCTCACCGCGATTGATCCAGATCTTCTTGTTGAACATCCGCCTCGCTACGAGCGGGCGTATGAGGCGTGGAAGCCGAAGCATCGGATCACTGAAGGGCCAGTGTTGGCGGCGAGCGGTTCGAAGGTCAAAGACGAACTCCTGAAGCTTCTTGGTTCAGCCGAAGGCACGTCGCGCGAGTTCATCTATCGTCAATACGATGGTCACGTCGGTGCGAGCACGGCGGCCGACTGCCGTGAATCAGTGGGCGTCGTTCGGTTGAAAGACTCTGGCCGAGGTCTTGGCATTGTCTTAGGGTGTCGACCGTACCTGATGCGCTTTGATGCGCTTGAGGGCGGGCGCGATACAGTGGCGTACCCATCGCTTGAACTTGCGGCGAAAGGCTTTGAGCCTTTGGCGATGACGGATTGTTTGAATTTTGGAAACCCTGAGCGTCTTGAAGTGATGACGTCGTTTGTTGCTGCTCTTAGTGGAATGAACGAGCTTGCTCGCGAACTCGTGACGCCGATCATCAGCGGCAATGTGAGTTTTTATAACGAGACCGAAGGGCGTAACATAACGCCGACGCCGTCAACAGGGCTTGTTGGGCTCAGGCGCTCAGTTGAAAAACTTCCGACGTCAAATTTCATGCAAGCGGGGCTTGAGCTCTTTGTCGTTTCCACAGCGAAGAGTTTTGAGTTTGGTGGCGCTTATGCTGAGAAAACAAAACAAGAGCCGCGGGCCAAGGGCTCGGTTGATCGCGATTCGGTGAAGACACTTGTGACGTCATTGCTGGCCGTTGAGGCCAAGGGCTTTATCCAGGCCTCACGCGTTGTTGGAAAGTTCGGACTTGGTTATGCGCTTTCGCGAATGGCACTCGGTGGAGTCGGTGCCGAAGTGACGGGCCATTCGTTTACCGAGCTTTTTTCGGAGCGACTCTATGAAGTTGTGGTTGCGACGTCACTTTCACGTGAGGAGTTTGAAAAGCAGTGGGCGGTGGCTTCAGGTGGAAAAGCTTCAATCCGATATCTCGGTCGGACTGGTGGTTCAAGCTTGAAGATCGGAGCTGATGTTGAACTGACAGTTCAGGAATTGACGAATGTCTATCATCGGGGATGGGTACAGAGCTTTCCGAACCTTGCGGTGAATGTATGAGCGAATCTGTAAGTGAATCGGTGGAGCGCACCTGGAAAGATGAGTGCGGTGTTGTTGGCGTGTGGAACAACGAGCACGCGAGCCGCCTCAGTTATCTTTCGCTGTATGCGATTCAGCATCGTGGGCAAGAGTCGGCTGGGATTGTGACGGTCGATGCGAGCGGTGAGCATCGCGTGCAAAAAGGGCTCGGCCTCGTACAAGAGGTCTTCGATGATGTGAGTCTTGACCGTCTTGCAGGACGCGCGGCGATTGGGCATGTGCGATATTCAACGACTGGCGTGAATCAGATGGCCAATGCGCAACCCATGCAGGCGAATCTGTTCAATGGACCGGTGGCGGTTGCGCACAACGGAAACATCGTCAACGCGAATGAAATCAAAAAGCGCCTCAAAGAAGACGGTGCGATTTTTCATGCAACCAGTGACACCGAAGTCATTCTCCACTTGGTCGCTCGTCATCACTCTTCGAATCTCGTGGAGTGCCTGCAGGCTGGTCTTGAGGAGCTGGATGGCGCCTACAGTCTGACGGTTCTCTCGCATCAGAGTTTGATCGCGGCCAGAGATCCCTATGGATTTCGGCCACTGGTGCTGGGAACATTAAAAAATGGTGACGGTGAAAAGTCTTGGATTGTCGCAAGCGAGACGTGCGCGTTTGATTTGATCGGCGCGCAGTTTGTGCGAGAGATCGAACCCGGAGAAATCTGGTGGGTCGATGCGAGTGGTGAGCACTCGATCAAAATGAAAAAGAAGCGCGAACGGGCTTCTTGTATTTTCGAACATGTTTATTTTGCGAGGCCCGATTCGATTGTCTTTGGGCAGAGCGTTTACGGCGTGCGCAAAGAGGCCGGACGACGTTTGGCTGAGCAGGATGAGAAGGAAGGGTTTCTTAAAGATGTGGACCTGGTGATACCAGTTCCAGACTCTGGCGTTCCGTCGGCGTTGGGGTATAGCGTGCAATCGGGAAAGCCATTTGAACTTGGCATTATTCGCAATCACTATATCGGTCGTACGTTTATTCAGCCGCATCAGGCGATTCGTGATTTTGGCGTAAAGATTAAACTCAATCCACAGACTTCGGTTTTGAGCGGCAAGCGTGTCGTTGTGATCGACGACTCACTCGTACGGGGGACAACGTCGAAAAAAATTCTGCAGCTGGTTCGAGCTGCAGGAGCGAAAGAAGTGCATCTGCGCATTGCGGCTCCTCCCACGATTGGTCCATGCTACTACGGCGTTGATACTCCAGAAAAATCGCAACTGATTGCAAGTTCGCAGTCGGTTGAGAGTATCGCGAAGTTTGTTGGTGCAGACTCTCTTCGCTATCTTGATCTTGCTGGCCTTAAAGAAGCTGTACAGGGGCAAAACGGCGGCTATTGCGCAGCTTGTTTTGATGGAAAATATCCGACTGATCTGTTTGGTCTTGATCGCAATCCGAAAGGACATCTCCGTGGCATCGACGCGTAAAAAGAAAACCACTCAGCTTGCATGGAAGCCCCTCAAGAAAGGTGATCTTGTCGATGTGATCGCGCCGGGTTTTCGGCCAACCGATGACGAGGTCGAAGCTGGAATTCAGTTTTTAGAAAGCTTCGGGCTTCGCGCGCGTTTGCCAAAAGATATTTTCGCAGGTCCCGGTGAGCCCGGCGATTTGCTTTCGGCCAATGTCGATGAGAAGCGTCTTCAGGCCGTTCAGAAGGCGCTATCGGCACGCGACTCGCGCGCGGTCTGGTGTCTTCGCGGTGGGTATGGAGCGATTCGTTTGGTGCCTGGGCTCATGAAGATGAAGCGTCCTGCGATGGTAAAGCCTCTTCTTGGTTTAAGTGATGTGACAACACTTCAGCTTTTCCTGCTGGAAAAGTGGAAGTGGCCCTCGCTTCATTCGCCGCTTTTGGATCGTCTCGGGCGCGTGGTGAATCCGCGGTTGGCCGAGGGACCAACCGGTCCACGTCCTATTCCGCCAGCGGCGCACGTGGAAGAACTTCGGCGCGTTCTTTTTGGTGAGGAGTCGAGTGTTCTCTATGAAGGTTTGCGCTGGATTGGGCATGAGCCTGGTGCGAAGCCCAAGGTGAGATCGGTCAAAGGTATGCTGACAGGCGGCAATCTGGTGACGTTTGCTTCGGCGATCGGTACGAGCCTGCATCCCTCAACCAAGGGGCGCATTGTCTTTTTTGAGGATATCGGTGAGCGCGGGTATCGCGTTGATCGTCTGCTTGAGCAGATGGTGCAGAGCGGAGTTTTGTCGGCAAAGACGAAAGCCATTGTCTTTGGCGAGTTCACCGAAGGGCGTGAGCCGGATGGAACCAATAAAGTGAGTGCGGTGATTGAGCGCTTTGCCTCGACGTGGGCAAAGAAGTGCGGTGTTCCAGTGTTGACTGGACTTCCGATTGGTCACGGCGAGCATCAGCGCGTGGTTCCGCTTGGAACGGTAGCGGATCTCGACTGGAAGGCGGGAGCGCTATCGGTGCAAGTGGGTTCTTGTTCATGACATCGGGCCGCTCTGAAAAGAAGCTTGCTAATTTTTTGGCAGAGCAGGGTGTGGCTGCCGCGACGCCGAGCCTGCGTGTTCAGGCCTTTATCGGTGGCCGCAAAAAAATCGATTTCCAGACAGGCGACGACTGGACGTACTACGATTGGGCATCGCTCACGAAGATCGTATTCTCTGTGTCTTCGCTGATGCTGGCTGTCGATGAGGGCGATATCGCGATCGGTGATCGCGTAGATGAATGGGTGCCTGAGCTTTCGGATTTTCCGTTTCGTCTTCGCGATCTTGTTACGCACTCTGCTGGTCTTGAGTGGTGGAAGCCATTTTATGAGCGAGCGAAGCGGGGAAAAGATCCGGGCGATGCTTGGCGGATTTTGATCGAAGATGTTTTAAAGTCGGTTCGGAAGCATCATGCTCGACGCTTAGGGGCTGTGCCTTCGGTGTATTCGGATCTCGATTTCTTCTTGCTTGGTGAAATCCTGATGCGAGCGACGCTCGCGCCGCTCGGTGAGCGCTGGGTTGAATTGAGCGATCGTCTCGATCTGCACTCGACGTGTTTTCACGCGACGAAAAAGACTTGGGCCGAGCCGGGTGTTGTTTGGAGTCCTGAGCGCGTTAAGCTTACGGCGCCAACGGAGTATGATCGAAAGCGAGCGAAGGGTTGTCTTCAAGGCGTTGTTCACGATGAGAATGCGTGGGCGCTTGGTGGAGCCGCACCACACGCAGGGCTCTTTGGGCCGATTGAGGATCTTTCCCGCTATGGGCTTGAGCTTCGAAAGCTTGCGCGCGGGGAAAAGTCTCGTTTGCCTGCTGTGGGAGCGCGCTTTTTACGACGAGCGATTCCACGAAAGCAGGGCGACTGGGCGCTTGGTTTTATGATGCCAACAAAGGGCAGTGCGAGCTGTGGTCCTCGGTTTTCGCTTTCAAGCATCGGGCACACCGGATTTACAGGAACCTCGCTGTGGTATGATCCAAAACAGGATCTCCTGGTGACGATTCTTTCAAATCGCGTCTCGCCCACTCGCGAGAACAAGGCGTTCGTCGGACTTCGCCCGCAGATTCATTCTGAGGTCGTACGACTACTTTCGTAGCCAGTAAGCCAGTCCACACAGCGCGATGCCGACTCCCCAGTCTTGAAGTGGCCCGTTTGTCACATAGGGGTAAAACATCAGCGCAAAGGCGATAGCGACCAGGCGATAGTTCGCCCGCTTTCGCGCATAACCAAGAAGCCACATCCCCGCGATGCCAAAGAGAACTCCTGAGACAACGCCTGACCATGTGAATCCCAGAACGGAGCCAAGATCTTGGCCGCCGCTATCTTGGAGAGCGGCGAGGCGTTCTTGAAGCTTCTCTGCGAGTTCTTGCTCGTTCATGACACTCATTGTTTCGTGTTTTGCCGGACATGTGATGGACAAAGTGTTTAAGGGGCTGTGGATTGGGCAAACGGCCAGTGGGCGTTTGCCGCGCTCACCGGGTCAAGACTGTGTCGGAAGGGCTTCGACGCAGACGGTGATTCTTGAGAGTTTCTCAACCAGCTGTCTCTTCTGAAGCACAGGCCACCACTCATAGAGCAAGTGATTGATCGGATTCCACAGCGCAACCCAACCGAGAATCTCGATGCCTTGCTTAATGGCCTCGGCCAAGAAACCTTCGTGATCAGCGAGCAGATAGGCGCCAAATTGACAGGCGAATAGAAAGCTGATGCCAAGTAGCAATCCCCAGCGCCCTTCGCTGAGAATGGATCGAATTTCGCCGGTCAGCGATTGAATCTCAAATGAGTAGTAGTCGCGAATAGCTTGTTCGATATCGTTCTGTGAAAAGTGGCTGAGGCTTCCGATCGGAATCTGGATTTTGAGCTGAACATTTTTCGACTCGGGCTCTTCTTCCATGGCGACTAAAAGATAGCGAGCAAAGTCGTCGTCGAGATCTTTCTCGCGAAAAGGGGATGGGTCTCGAAGGTCAAAAACTTGATCGGGCGAGCGAAGGCTCAGCACGACTTCGAGATCCTGTCCTTCGCTCGTGCGGACGGCTCGAAATGACATCCCTACAGCCCTCGCGTTTCAAGAGCTGTGATCAGCTTTTGATAAATTCCATCAAAGCCGCCGTTGGACATAATGAGAATGGCATCACCGGCTTTGGCTTCGCGAGCGAGGGTACTGACGATCGCATCAACATTTTCTTTGAGATCGACGGTGACGCCTTTTGCACGAACATCGCTGATCAGCTTTTCAATCGAAAAGCGCTCGGCCTCTGGAATTCCTGTTTGGTTGAAGGGCGGAGGGAACAGAACTCGTTGAGCTCCCGAAAACGCGTCGGCGTATTCGTTCTGAAAAACATTGCGGCGCGAAGTCGCCGAGCGCGCCTCAAAAACTGAGAACACGGTTCGTCCGGGGAACTGCTCCTGCGCCGTTCGAATGGTCTCTTTGACCGCAGTCGGGTGGTGCGCGAAGTCTTCGATGAGTGTAACACCGCCGGGGCGGCCGAGAATCTCCTGCCGACGTTTAACGCCTTGGAAACCAGAAAGGAGATCGGCCACTTTTTGACCGTCGTACCCGAGGCTTTCCCAGAGGGCGACGGTGGCCATTGCGTTCTTGATGTTGTACCGACCAATGAGCTTAAGGTGGATCTTCACAGGTGGTTTGCCTGAGCGTGCGATTCTGAAGCGAATACCATCGCCCGGAACGGTTTCGATGTTCTCCGGACGATAGGTGCCTCTCTCAAGGCCAAAAGTCACCACTCGAACACCTCGCGCTTCAAGCTGATCGCGTCTGCGCGAAAGGAGGTCGCGAATGGTCTCTTCATCTTCACAGGCGACAAGGAGGCCGCCCTTTGGAATGAGATCAAGAAGCATGAGGAAGGCTTCTTTGACGTGTTCAAGGTCGCGATAAATATCGGCGTGATCGAACTCAACCGAATTTAAAATCACCGACTGTGGTTTGTAGTGAATAAACTTCGGCACTTTGTCGAAGAATGCGGTGTCGTACTCATCGCCCTCAATGACAAACCAATCTCCTTCTGGAGACCGAAAGCTCAGATCGAAATTCTTGGGAATTCCGCCGATCATAAAGCCTGGCTTGAGGCCCAACTGGTCGGCGATATAGGCGTTCATGCTGGTCGTTGTTGTTTTGCCGTGCGTGCCGGCGACGACCACTGAGTGGCGATTCTGAATGACGAGAGCGCCCATCGCTTGCGGTAGACTTGTGAACGGAATATCGGACTCAAGAAGCGCTTCAGCCTCTTCATACTTTCTCGAGATGACATTTCCGACAATCACCAGGTCTGGGCGTACATTGAGATTTTCACGCTTGTAGCCTTGCATGATTTGAATGCCGAGCTTCTCAAGCTGAGTGGACATCGGCGGATAAACGTTTTGATCGGAACCCGTGATCTTGAAGCCGCGACTCTGTAAGAGGCCGGCGAGCGAGGCCATGGCGGTGCCGCAGATTCCCATAAGGTGAACGTGGGCGCCTGGTTTAAGGTGAAGTTCTTTTGCAGGAGGACGAGTTTGAGGTGCAGTCATGCTGTCCAATAGCATTCTCCAGCTTCGCGGTGACATCAAGACGATTTTGCGACCTCTGAGCTGTCGATCGACGCTCGCCGGCTATACGACAGTCGGGTGCTGTGCTGAAGTGAGAGCGTTAGAAAATCTTAGCCGGGGAGTCGTCATGCCAGTCGGATTCAGGTTCGCAATGGTATTCACTTTTACCGCCT
The DNA here is from genome assembly GCA_016791465.1 of Pseudobdellovibrionaceae bacterium. Taxonomy (GTDB): domain Bacteria; phylum Bdellovibrionota; class Bdellovibrionia; order Bdellovibrionales; family JAMPXM01. The sequence continues at coordinate 10,803 of JAEUWE010000047.1, read as the reverse complement.
TGATCGGTCTTCAGTTTCTGAGTTGTCAATCGGGGCCGCGCACAGATGGAGCGAATATCGGCGCGAGTGCCGGTGTGGCGGGAAGTGGTGTTAAGCTTCCCGCGTCGACCGCTCACAGTTTGGAGAATGAATCCATGCAGTTTCTTGATCTTGAAGAGGTCGAGTCGCCGAAGGCGCTCGCTTGGGTGCGTGAGCAAAATAAATTCACGAAGGATCGCTTTGGTAGCGATGCCGACTACAATGAGACGCGACAAGAGATCCTTTCCATTCTCGAAGCGAAAGATCGAATCCCGGCGATCTCGATTCGAGAAAAGGAAACCAAATCAGGAAAGCAGCCCTGGGTTCGACATTTTCTGCAGGGACAAGATGCCAAAGGTGTCAATCATGTCAGGGGGATTGTTCGTGAGCAATCGCTTGCGGACTTTAAAGCGAAAAAAGAAAACTGGCGCACGATTTTCGATGTCGACGCGGCAGCAAAGAAAGACAAGCGAAACTGGGTTTTTGAAGGCTTAGACTGCGCACCTCAGAATTCATCTCGCTGCCTCTTGATGCTGTCTGATGGCGGAGCGGACGCGGTGTGGACGCGCGAGTTTGACATTGATCGCGGCGTGTTTGTGAAGGGTGGATTCGAAATTCCGATGGGTAAAGTTTCCTCCGCATGGCGAGACGACGACTCGCTTTGGGTGTCCTACATCGATCGCCCTGAAGCGGCATCGCGAGCGGGATACGGGCTTGAGGTGCGCCTTGTTGAGCGCGGGCAAGCATTGGCATCAGCGCCTGTCGTCTATCGCGGCGATGCTGCGAGCAACTATAGTACCGGCTACTCCGTTCGGTCGGAGTCGCTTTCAGTTGATCTGATCCAAGAGGGAATTTCGTTCTTTGAGGCCAAGTACTTTGTCCGTATGGCCGATGGATTGAATCGTCGACTTCCGCTTCCACTCGGAGTTGAGCTTCATGGGCTGTATCATTCAAGCCTTTTGTTTTCGGTCAGAAAGAGCGATGTCGTGAAGACGGTCGATGGCGATCGTGCGCTGGCGCCTGACGTACTGTACGCGATATCGGCCGAGCGCTGGCTGGCCGATGGCGATGGTGCGAGTCGCCTGCCGCCAGTGGAGACCGTGTTTGCTCCATCCGAGAAGCAAACGATCAGCGGCGTTTCCGTGACAAAAGCGCGTCTGTGGCTTTCGTACCTGGACGATGTTGTTGGTAAAGTGCGCGAGATCAAGCGCTCTGATTCTGGCTATTGGTCGCTCGGTGAGGAGGTTCTGCCAGGTCGTGTTGGCAATCTCACAATGGGTTTCTCTGATTATCGTATCGTTGAAGCGACGATGTTTTACTCAGACTTCACAACCCCAAGCCAGATGCACTTAATTTCGGATCGAACGGAACTCTTGCGCGAGACTCCGCCGCGTTTTGATACCGCTGGTGTTCAGGTGCAGCGTCACGAAGCGAAGAGCAAAGATGGAACGAAGATTCCCTATTTTCTCGTCCTTCCGTCGAAGCGAAAGGCGGCACCTCCGTATCCAGTTTTGATTTCGGCTTACGGTGGGTTTGAGGTGCCGATGGTGCCGAACTACCTTGGAGCAACCGGAAAAGTTTGGGTTGAAAAAGGTGGCGCGTTTGTCCTCGCTTGCCTGCGGGGTGGTGGGGAGTTCGGCTCAAGATGGCATCAAGCGGCACTTAAAGCGAAACGTCAAAACGCGTTTGATGATCTCTACGCTGTTGCGGAAGACCTCATTCAAAAGCGACTCACAGTTCCGCAGAAACTCGGCGTGCGCGGCGGTTCGAATGGCGGTTTGCTCGCGGGCGTCGCCCTCACTCAGCGGCCGGATTTGTTTTCGGCGGTGCTGAGCCAAGTTCCGCTTCTCGATATGCTTCGTTACCACAAGCTCCTGGCTGGCGCCTCGTGGATGGCCGAATACGGAGATCCCGACCAGGCCGCTGACCGCGAGTGGCTCCTGAAGTATTCGCCATTTCAAGCGCTAAAGTCCGGCGTTCAATACCCAGAGGCACTGTTCACGACCAGCACTCGCGATGACCGTGTTCATCCGGGTCATGCGCGTCGAATGGTGGCGAAGATGAAAGCCCTCGGTATCCCAGTTTTGTACTTCGAGAATACCGATGGCGGTCACTCTGGCGCTGCTGAAATGAAGTCGCGCGCCGCTCTTCAGGCCATGGAGTACCGCTACCTCTGGAGTAAAGTCGGCTCCCCCGTCGGTGGTGAGTAGCCGGAAAGGTACATTGTACCTTTCCGCGACTGGGTGTGCCAATGGGGGCCAATTTCTGTCACTCTGCCGAGAAGATGACAGGGGGGCTTACTCAAGGTTGACCGATTGCGCGGTGGATGAGGAGTTTTTGAGTCCAGGAATTGCTTCGTTTTTGGGTTATGGCGAAGTTCACCTGCCGATTAAAGCTCAAAGTATCGACTGTTTTTGGCCTTTTGTTGATGCCCCATTTGGCAGCTGCGAGCGGGAATATTGGGCAGGAGCCGACGCTGACTGTTCGGCCTGCGCCGGCAGCCCATTTCGACGAAGTCTTTTTTCGCAGCAAGGATGTCGACGGTACGGAGTACGCTGTTGTTCGGCCGCCTTATCGAGAAGTGGTGTCGGCTGTGCGCAATCTTTCTGCGACGGAGATCGCCCAGGTCCATCGGCAAACGAAAGCCGACTTTCACGGCGACAATGTTCTGAGTGTTGTGCCGCGGATTTTAGTGAGTTCAGAGTTCGACGGCATATTAAAGCGCGGAGTCGATCAGCGTGGTCGCGCTCTGCGGTCGTTTTTACAGGACTACTATCGAACCGGCGGACATCCGCGGTTTGTAAAGGATGGGCGGATGGAGCAGGGCGTGCTCGATTCGATTGTGGCCCGCAACCTTGAAATGCAGTTTCGAAATCGAGTGAACCCCGAGGCAATCACTGCGCTCTATGGCCCAGACGTGATTCGGGATGCGAATGGTGTTTTTCGCGTGGTCGAGGACAACACCGGTTTCATTGGTGGAATGGGTGATCTTGAACTGGCGCTGAAGTCACTCACAGAGAATGTTAAAGGTCTTGGCGGCTTGGCTGAGAGAAAGCCGATTGATTTTTATAAGACACTTGTTGAGCGCTACCGAAGTCGCGCCGTACCTGCGGGGGGCCGGCTGGTCATTGTTCAAGTGCCGCCTTATGCGGACTTTGAAGATCGCCGTCTTTTGGCACTAATGAAACGCATCGGAGTTGATGTGGTCACACCTTTTACAAAGGCGACGCTTGAGTTTGATTCCGATGGGGCGTGGATTCGCGCTAAGAAAGGTGCTCCTCGCGAGCGCGTTGGTTTTTTGTTTTTAAACGGAGAGCACTGGTGGCTCGACATGAAAAACTCACTCGTCGACAATGTTGGTCTGACGGAGTACGCAAAGCTTGTCGCCGACGAGATTCAGGAGAACTCAAAAAAACGGACATTTAAAAGTGTCGCGCAAAAGAACCGTGAAAAACGCTTATTTGATGTCCTTTCTGCTCGCGATCGGGAGACGGGTTTTCCGGATATCGAGAATCTCAAACAGGTTCTGACGGATCTCGGCGAAATGGAAGAGCTTGGCAAATGGCGAAGTCGAAGTTTTCCAGGATTGCTCGATGCGGTTCTCGAAGGCAAGGTGGCGTCCAACTACACTCCGGGAACTAATTTTATAAATGATAAAGAGTTCTATCTCTCGGTTCCTGAAATGGTTCGCTACTATTTGGGCGAAGAGCCAATACTACAGAATATCAAAACCTACGACCCACGCATGAAAGATGGTTCGGGTCGCGCTGATCTCGAATTTCTGGCGCGTGTTGAGCGGGAGCGGGAAAGATTTGTGATCAAGGTCGTTGACGGTCGTGGCGGCAAAGGTATTTGGGTGGGTCCGAAAGTTTCAGAGCGGGAGTTTCGTGTCGGCCTTGAGGCCGTTCGTGCGGAGCCCGGTCGCTATAAAATTCAGGAGTACACTCCACTTTCAGTGAAGGGCGACGAGATCGTGGACATTCGGGTTCCTGCTGATTTGCCGCCACGCGGGCGCCTGTTCGTGAGTGACATTGGTTGGGGGCGCAGTCTTCCGCTCAATGGAGATGGCAAAGTGAACCTCTCAGCCACCGGTCGTGAGACGACGATCATTGTTCGCTCAGCGGGGCAGTTCTGCAAAGATCTCTTTCAGCCCACACCGGCCGACATGATTTTTAAGATCCCGAATTAGAAGGTACATTGTACCTTTCGGCGACTGGGTGCGTTGGTTGATGGCACTGAGTTCGCAACTTCGCTGTGGTGTAGCCAAATTGGCTCCCAAATAGACGGAGGAGTGCTCATGCGAAAATTTCTTGTAACTTTGACTCTATTGGCAACGACGTCGACAGCTTTGACGGCGATTGCGGCACAGCCGACGGCCAATGACCAGATTGCGATGAACTATGGCCTTTGCCAGGAATTGAAGTTCCGGGCTCCGAAGGGCGATGAAGTGCTTATTCAGGTGAACTGCGACTCAATCATCAAGCTACACGAGCTCAATATCGAAAAGGCTGCTCTCCAGCGCCGAATCAAGGCGATCAACGTGGAGGCCGAGGCCATCAAGATGAAAATCGACAATGAGGTCGACGACATCCTTTAATGCGTCACCTTTGCTGCCCAGAAAGCGGCGCGTCATTTTGATGCTGAAGATCGCCGCCGACCACTTGCGTTGGCGGTTATTTTTTGGGGCGTCGGTCGGTAAGACCGAGAGTTCATGAAAAACGAAACGACGCTCCTGACTCCACCAGGTGATGGCGCAAAGCCGGAACTCGCAAAAAAGCTAACGCCATTGATGCAGCAGTACTGGGATGTGAAGTCGGCCCATCCGGATAAGATTATTTTGTTCCGGATGGGTGATTTTTTCGAGATGTTTCACCGCGATGCCGAGCAGGCAGCCCCCGTTTTGGGAATCGCGCTCACCTCCAGAAATAAAAAAGCTCAAGACGAGACGCCGATGTGCGGAATGCCTCATCATTCGGTGGCGCCATCGATCAACAAGCTGTTGGCGGCTGGTTTTAAAATCGCGATTTGTGACCAGCTTGAAGATCCTAAGTTTGCGAAGGGCCTGGTGAAGCGCGGGATTACTCGAGTGCTGACGCCTGGGATGGTCTTTGATTCAGAAACTCTTGATGCCTCGTTTGCGCACTATTTGGCGTCTTGGGATGAAGCCGGCACCGTCGCCTTTTTTGATGTGACGACGGGTGAAGGGTTTTACTTTAAGTCGGTTCCGCATGAGCGTCGCGATGAGCTCGTCAGAAGCCTTCAGGCCGTTGAGGTTGTTGTCTCAGAGCGTGTCGATGGCGACGAATCGGCGTTCACCGGTTTAACGGTTTCGCTCCACACACATCTTGATTGGATTGCGGCCGATGGACAGGTGATCAGCAATGATCAACAGGTAGCAGATCGCGCTGAAGGTGTGGATGGCCGACCTGTGGCCGTTCGAAGGCTCCTGTCGTATGCGATTTCGCAGTACACGAAAGAGGCGGGGGAGCAGTGGTTGACGACGCTTCCGGCTTTTGAGGAGCGTCGCCTGCAGGGGCGGCTTCAGATGGCGCCGTCGACGATTCGCCACTTGGAGCTCTTTGAAACATATAAAGGTGAAAAGACGGGTTCACTTTTCCATTCTATCGATCGCACGCGAACATCGGGTGGCGCGCGGTTATTGAAAAATTGGCTGCAGTTTCCGCTCATGGATGAAGCCGAGATTACGCGCCGGCAGGATCGCATTGAGAAGTGGATGGCTGATGATGAGCAGCTGAAGCTTGTTGGCGATGCACTCAAGGGTGTTGGCGATATGCCAAGACGCCTTGGCAAAATCAGTCAGCCCTCGCGGGGACCTCGCGATTTGGTTTCGCTTGCGCAGTCGGGGCGAGCGGCGCTGGAGGCGCTTGAGAAGGCACGAGCTGTTACGCGAGAGGAGATCTCGACGGCACTCTTGGAAAAAGCGGCGGCGGTTTTTGCGGATATCGAACGGGTGATTGTCGACGAGCCGCCGATGCTGCTGCGAACGGGTGGTGTGATCCGCTCGGGAGTGAATGCGGAACTCGATGAGTGGGTGCAGATTGCGACGAACTCCAATCAACTGATCCTGGATCTTGAGGCAAGAGAACGGGAGCTGACCGGAATTTCGTCGCTGAAAGTTCGCTACAACAACGTCTTCGGATATTCGATTGAGATCACCAACACTCACCGCGAGAAAGTGCCGAAAGAGCGCTATCAGCGAAAGCAAACTCTGGCGAATGCTGAGCGCTATACGACCGACGAGTTGACCGAGATAGAGCGGAAGGTTCTTTCGAGCGAAGAGAAGCGCCTTCGTTTTGAGGAAGAGGAATTTACGAAGCTCGTTGCGCGCGTGCTTGCGGCGTCGACAGCACTTCTTGAGTTCTCGCGGATGGTCTCAGAGCTTGATGTTATTGTCGGTTTTGCTCGACTGGCGCGTGAAGAGCGCTATGTCCGTCCAAGCTTTCATGAGGGGCGTCATCTGTACCTCAAGGCTTCTCGTCATCCAGTTATTGAAATGCTTTTAACGAAGCCCTTTGTTGCGAATGACATTGAGCTTCAGCCCGGCGGCTGCCTTTTGCTCACAGGCCCTAACATGGCCGGTAAGTCGACGCTGATGCGTCAGGTGGCGATTGCGGTGTTGATGGCGCAGGTTGGTAGTTTTGTACCGGCGAAGGAAGCGAAACTTCCGCTCATCGATCGAATTTCCACGCGGATTGGTGCGAGTGATCATCTCTCGGAAGGTCTTTCGACGTTCATGGTGGAGATGAAGGAGACGGCGGAGATGCTGTCGACGGCGACGGATCGCTCGCTCTTAGTGCTCGACGAGATTGGTCGGGGGACGTCGACTTTTGATGGGATGAGTCTTGCGCAGGGGATTCTTGAGCATATTTTAAAAGAAACGAAGTGTCTGACTCTATTTGCAACCCACTATCATGAACTGACGGCATTGTCGGATACTCATCCGCGACTTCAAAACGTGCACATGGCCATTCATGAGCAAGGTGGGGTGATCACCTTCCTGCATCGCCTCCTGCCGGGACCGGCGGGACAGTCTTACGGTATTCATGTGGCGAGGCTTGCGGGGCTTCCAAGGTCGATCACGGTTCGAGCAGAAGAGATTCTCAATGAGCTTGAAGGCGTTGGCCGGAACAATACGGCGCAGACGTCGGGCCGGAGATCAAAAACGCAGGCCGCTCAGCAGATGTCGCTCCTTTCGATGGCACCTGCGGGACCAGTGCTCACCGACGGTGAGAAGCGAATTCTGGAAGAGCTCCGTTCTTTTAATGTCGATCACTCAACGCCATTGAAAGCCTTGGTTTCTATCGCGGATTGGGTGAAGCTTTTAGGACCATGAGGTCCAAGTTCATTTTGCCAGAAGAAGAGATTCGAGCTCTCGCTGAGGTGCACCTGCATCCGCCAGCTGTTGTTCCGGATGGAACGGATCTTTCGGGTGAGGGTCTGCGGCCGGCATTGTTCTCCCAGGCGATGGAAGAGCGCCTGGTTGCTTTTTTTGAGAATGACTTGCCTGAGGCTTGGGATCGGGCTGAGCCGGTGGCGATTGGCAGCTGGGGGCGGGGTGAGCTTTGTCCTCGGTCGGATCTGGATCTTTTATTTGTTGGAGATCAAGATGCTGCCGGACAGGTGACGGCGGCGGCGCAGGTCCGGGGCATCAAGATTCGGAGTCGTGTGCCTGAGGACCCCAGTGACTGGACCAAAGGGGTCGAAGTTTTTGATGTCCTTTCGCTTCTTGATGCGCGACCACTGACCGAACGAGCGAAGTTGAGGATTGAAGATCGCACTTTGGCTTTTCAAAAGCGGCTTCGTGCTATTCGCGCTCAGGCGTTGAGCGGGATCAAGAAAGAAAAACAGCAGCGGGCTCTGCGCTATGATTCGATTGAGGGTTTTTTAGAGCCGAATATCAAGTATGGCCCAGGTGGGCTTCGCGATCTTCAGCAGGCGATTTCAATTCGCCGACTGTATCCTGAGAAGTTTACTGATGCGACTCATGCGGCTGAGGTCTACTCCTATTTTAAAAAGCTTTTCCTGCTTTTGCGTCAGCGTCTGCACTTGGCGCAAGGGGCGGGAGACTTGGTAAGTGCCTATGAACAAAGACCGCTTTCGGATTGGCTTGGTTTTGAGCACCCGCGGGAATTTATGCGTGAGCTACAAAAAGGTCTGAGTCGTGTGGCTTTTTATGCCGACTTGGATTTGGAGCTGGCAAGGCGTGCAAAGCTCAAGCGTCCTCCTGGTGGGGCAGAGGCGGCGCTCAGGCGAATGAAGAGTGAGCCTTCGATTTTAACTCAGGCCGACGTTCGGCGACTCACCGTGAAGAACGGCACTGGGTTGAAGGACCAGCAGCCGTTGATTGTCGAAATGCTGACGGCGGCCGTGGATCCGCGCACAGATGATAAGTTGATCACGGCGATGTTTCGCTCGCGCCTGATTGATGTGTCGGTGACTGATTTTCGACGCGTTGTTGGCTATGTTCAACACGATCAATATCATCGCTATCCCGTCGACACGCACTTGCTCCAGGCTATTCGTGAGCTCAAGCGGGTTTACAGTCGCCCGACGCTTCTTGGGCGGCTGAAGCCAATTGTGAATAGCTTGAACTCACAGGACTGGAAGATCTTGGGTTGGGCCGCGCTCTATCACGATGTTGGTAAGGGCTCTGGCGGTGATCACTCTGATCAGTCGGTTCGCATCGCACGAAAGGACTTGGCGAAGTTTGGCGTCGAAGGTGCGGTGATCGAGGAAGTGCTCTGGTTGATTGAGCGTCATCTCGATCTTTCGCAGGCGGCGTTCCGTGGCAATAGTGCAAGTCCCAAGATATGGCGTGAGCTCCATGATAAAGGCGTTGAGGGGTTGCGTCTGAGGCGGCTTGCGATTTTTACGGCGATTGATATTCGCGCAACGAATCGTGAGGCATACACGCCGTGGAAGGAGCGATTGCTCGCTGAGCTTGTTGATCGTCTTGAGAGGCCAGAGGCGAAGAACTTGAAGCTCCTGCAGGACAAGCTGGGGGTAAAACATGGCGCTGTCTTGGAGCGTTTGGACCCGTTTTTGGTGGGCGCTTTGAGTCCACTCAAGTTGAGCCGTGACTTGGGCGAATGTCTGCAGAGAAAGGATGCTGCCGTTTCTGTTGCGTGCTTTAAGCAGCCTCGCACAGGTCGCTTTTGGATTCGTTTTCACGAGAGAAATGATCGGCCGGGGCTTTTTGTAGCCTATGCGAGGGCGCTACAAGCCTTGGGAGTCAGTGTTCGGCACGCGAGCATTCTCTCGGATGAGAGCCTCGGTGTTTATGACTGGTTTGAGGTGAAGCCGCCGCGAATGGGGCCGAAGATGCTGGAGCTTCGCTTGCTTTCGCTTTTGGCGTCAGGCGCCGAGGGAAAAGCGGAGTTGCCGAAAGTTGAGTTTGAAGCGGTCGATGTGCTTTCGACTGATGAGCAAGAGTGGGTGGTGAGTTTTCGTGGGCGCGACGTTCGCGGTGCGCTTCTCGCGGCAGCGGAACGTCTGGCTTTGAAGACGGGTGTTTCGATTCGCTGGGCGAAAGTGCACACTTGGGGGCGGCAACTCGACGATGTGTTTGGGGTCACCCCGCCCAAGGGACTTTCGAAGAGCGAGTTCGAGGCGATTTTAAGAGTTTCATGAGCTGGGGGCGAGAAGGTCTTGTTGGATCACTCAAGAACCAGACTCACCGACGTCGGTCGAGCGGCAGCCTTTTGTCGCTTAGGTTCTTATCTTTTTTAGTTATATCAGTGCATTAGTCCTTCTCTCTGGGGCGGGGATGGCGATCGAGTTTAAGTCCCGTGACTCGATTCACGTCCGGTCTAGAAATCTGCAAAAGTCTTAAATAGGGTCTTGCACCCAACATAAGGCCCTGTCAGACTTTGATACAGGTTGGTGATGATTTGTGACATTCACTAACCGAAAAGCGAGTCTTGCCGGTCTTTAGAGTAGGGATGTGACTTCCGGTCAGTCGAAGAGCCAGGGAAAGGTTTTTCGGGCGGACGGGAAGGCAGAGTTGGTCTGGAGTGAAAACAAGACCTAACGACTTTAGGGGCGCGGAAGACTCGTTAAAGGTTCTTCGAAAGAAGGGCCGAGATGGATTGGGAATAGAAAAGGCCAAGGCCACAAACAAACACAAGTGGAGGGAGCAAGGATGCTCAGAGATGTGTTGATTCAAAAGGGACTTTCGAATCGTGAAGCAGAAGTTGCTGAACTCGTTTCGAAAGGTTTGTCGAACAAGGAAGTCGCGAACCAACTCTTCGTGACAGAAAAAACCGTGAAGTTCCACCTCACAAACATCTATAAAAAGATGAGCGTGAAGTCGCGAGCTCAACTCATCGTGTGGTGCCTCCCCCACCTCGGATTCGTCGACAACGAGCCAGCGCAAGCTCCTCGTCAAGAGATCCCGGCTGGTGCATCGTCTATCAATACGATGCCAGTTGGTAGCACGACAGTTGCTGGCACAATGGCGGCGACAGCTGCAGCTTCTGCTGCTGCTGGCAACGTCAACGCAGCGACAACGGCTCCGATTCGCAACGATATCGGAACTGGGTCGAACGGCAACGGCGATATCGGCGCGTTCGGTATCTAATTTCGCGGCACTCGCTTGTGGTGAGTGCTGAAGTCTGTGGTCGCGATTCTGCGCGTCTGCTGATTTCGAATGAGTTTTAAAAAGTATTGAGCCGGGTCGCATCTGACAGAGACGTTAGCGGTCCGGCTTTCATTTTTTGAGAGCCACCTCTGGAGATCTGATGAGACGGGTTGTCGATTCACAGA